>NZ_JBSGZI010000007.1:79618-122956 GCF_053610945.1 Streptomyces sp. NPDC054849 | reverse complement strand
TACGGTGCGCCCTTGAGGGACCGGCCCGACACGGAGAGACGATGAGACTGACGGGAACCCCCCAAACCCACTCTGATACCGCCCAGCCGGCCCCCGCCCACCGAAGCCCCCGTCGTGCGATCCGACCCCGCCCGCCCGGCTCCCGCCACCCGCAGCCCCCGCCGCACGTCCCGACCCCGCACGCCCAGCCCCCGCCGCAGGTCCCGACCCCGCCCGCCCGGCCCCCGCCCCCTGCAGCCCCCGCCGCACGTCCCGACCCGCCCGCCCGCCCGGTTCCGCGCCCCGACCCCCCGCTACAGGTAGTCCTCCACGCGGCCGATGCGGTAGCCCTGTTCCTGGATTCGCTGGAGCATGCGCGTCGTCATCTGGGTTTCCGTGGCGCCCTTGAGCTCGCCCGGGCCGCGGAAGTGGGCCAGGATGATGTCGCCCGGGCGCAGCGCGGAGCCCTCCGCGTACTGGAAGTTGTTGATCTGCATCGACACCCGCCACAGCAGCAGGGACGAGACGCCGCACTCCGAGGCCGCCCGGAGGGTGTCGTCGTTGTAGTTGCCGAAGGGCGGGCGAAAAAGCGGCGGGCGTTGGCCGAAGCGCTTCTCCAGGCGGTCCTGCTGGCCGCATATCTCCTTCTTCTGCCCTTCGTAGGACAGGGTCCGGAGGTTCGGGTGCGTCAGCGTGTGGTTGTTTATCGTGCTCGCCGAGCCGTTGTCGCGGAGCTTCTCGAAGTGCCCGTAGTCCGACGAGGCCACGCTGTCCGTGAGGAACATGCTGATCGGCAGCTTGAGGTCGGCCGCCATCTTCAGGAACTCGGGGTCCTTCTCGGCGCCGTCGTCGAAGGTCAGGAAGACCACTTTCTCCCCGGCCGGGACGGGTATTCGGTCTATCACCGGGACCTTGCCCGGGCCCGCCTTCGGGATCTGCGGCTTCTGGGCGGGCTTCGGCGCGTAGGCGACGGGGGCCGTCAGGCCCCACTTCTTGTACGCCTCGTCGGACGGGCTCCCCGGCGCCGACGCGGCCCCCGTCGGCGTGGCGGGACCGGCGCTCTTCGGTTCCTTCGACGCCTCCGAGCCCGGTGTCCCCTGCGTCTCCTGAGCCGTCTTGCGGCCCAGTCGTTCGATGGGCTCCACGCTGTCCCCGCACCCCGTCAGGGACAGCGCGAGCGCGCCGGCCGCCAGCGTTCCGGCTACCAACCGGCGCGCGTGCTTCACAGATAGTCCTCCAGGCGAGCCACGGCATATCCCTTGTCCGTGACGGTCTTCATGACATGACGGATCATGTCAGGCATCGTGCCCTTCCAGTCCTCCTTGCCACGGAAGTGCGTGAGGATGATGTCACCGGGGTGCAGGTCGCGGTCCCACTCCCGGTAGTCCATGCGGTTCGTGAACGCCTCGGCGTTCCACAGCGGAACCGCCTTGATGCCGCAGGACTTCGCCGCGCGCAGCGTGTCCTGGTTGTAGTTGCCGTACGGCGGCCGGAAGAGGGTCGGCCGCTTGCCGAACTGCTTCTGGATCGTGTCCTGCTGACCGCAGATCTCCTGACGCTGCTTCTCGTACGACAGGCCCGGCATGTAGCGGTGGTTGAGGGTGTGGTTGTTGAGGGAGACGCCGGCGGCCTGCATCTTCTTGAAGTACGGGTAGTTGTCCCGCACGAGGTAGTCGCTGAGGAAGGCCGTGTACGGGATCTTCAGCTCCTGCATCATCCTCAGGAACTCGGGGTCCTTCTCCGAGCCGTCGTCGACCGTCAGGAAGACGACCTTGTCCTCGGTCGGGATGGTGGTGAAGACCGGAGGCAGTTCGTCCTCCTCGTGGTCCTCCACCTCGAAGCCGTCGCGCGTCTCGATCTCGGGCTTCTCCTTCGGCGCCGCCGGGGCGGCGAGCGGCGGCTTGGCCAGCCGCCACCGCTTCGCCGCTGCGATGCGCGCCTGCTGGGCCGCCTTGGCCTTCTCCGCAGCGCTGAGCGCACCCGCCGCGCCGGACTCCGCGGCCTTGGCCGCCTTCGTCTTCTCGGCCTTGTCCGGTCCTCCGGACTCCCCGGAGCCGCATGCCGTGGCGAGGGACGCGACGAGCAGGGCTGCCACGGTCACGCCGAACCGGCCGCGCGGACCCGCCGCGTACCGGTGACCATGTTGCGAGTGATGTTGCTTTTGTCTTACTAGCTGCATAGCTGCGCATCCTGGCATCCGACACACGGGCCCCCCGGAAGACACCGCGAACGCGGTCCCACCTTCCTTCGACTGGCCCACACCGCTTGACGCGAGCGCCCGCACGCCTTCGCGTCAGCCCGTCCTTCCCCCGCCCCCTTCCCGTGCCCCCTTCCCGTGCCCCCTTCCCGTGCGCCCCTCCCCGCGGCCCCCTCCCCGCCGCCTCTCTTCGCGAGCGTCTCCCCTCCCCGCCCGCCCGCGGCCGCCCCGTCGCCGACAATGGATCCGTGACCCCCGAAGACTTCGCCGCCCTCCTCACCCCCGAGGGGCGCGCCCTCCTCGACTCGCTCCACGACTACGACCCCGCCCAGGAGCTGGCCGTCGCCACCCGGCTGCGCCGCGAGCACCCCGCCGGGCTGGTCTCCGCCGCGCTCGGGCAGGCCCGGCTGCGGCAGCGCGCGGTGGCGAAGTTCGGCGCGCAGGACGCCTTCCGGATGTTCTTCACGCCCGGCGGCGGCGAGATGGCCACCCGCGCGTCCGTGGCCTCGTACCGGGCCGAGCGACTCGCGGCCCTCGGCGTACGGAGCCTCGCCGACCTGTGCTGCGGCATCGGCGGCGACGCCCTCGCCCTGGCCCGGCTCGGCATCCGGGTGCTCGCGGTGGACCACGACCCGCTGACGGTCGCCGTCGCGCGGGCCAACGCCGAGGCGCTGGGGCTGGCGGACCTGATCGAGGTCCGGGAGGCGGACGTGACGGACGTGGACACCTCCGGCTACGACGCCGTCTTCATCGACCCGGCCCGCCGCGGCGGGCGCGGCCGCATCTTCGACCCCGAGTCCTACTCGCCGCCGCTGTCGTGGGCGGTGGAGACGGCCCGTACGGCGAAGTACGCCGCCATCAAGATCGCCCCCGGGATCCCGCACGAAGCCGTGCCCGAGGAGGCCGAGGCCGAATGGATCTCCGACCAGGGTGACGTCAAGGAGGCCGTGCTCTGGTTCGGCACCGCCCCCGGGACCGTGCGCGCCACCCTGCTCCCCGGCCCGCGCGCGCTGCACACCGCCGATCCGCTGCCGGATCCGGAGGCCGGGCCGGTCGGCCGCTGGCTCTACGAGCCCGACGGTGCGGTCATCCGCGCCCACCTGGTCGCCGAGGTCGCCGAGCAGCTCGACGGCAGGCTCATCGACCCGACCATCGCCTACATCACCGCCGACGAGCTGCGCGCGACGCCGTACGCGACCGCGTACGAGATCACCGACGTGCTGCCCTTCGGCTTGAAGAAGCTGAAGGCGCTGCTGCGCGAGCGCGGGGTCGGCATCCTGACCGTGAAGAAGCGCGGCTCGGCCGTCGAGCCGGAGGAACTGCGCAAGAAGGTGAAGCCGCAGGGGCCGAACGCGGCGACCGTCTTCCTGACCCGGGTGGCGGGGGCGCCGTCGATGCTGATCGGCGCCCCGGCGGTACCGCCTGCGCCGAAGCCCGGCCAGTGAACCCTCGGCGCGACCCGGCGACCCGCCCGCGGCTACGCCGGGCGGCGCCGAGCCGGCGCGCCTCGTCCGCGGGCTACGCCGCGGGCCGCGCGCGGAAGGCGCGTACCGCCCAGCGGTAGTGGGCCGCCGCCTTGGCGGCGCCCAGGAGCGCGGTGATCCACAGGATCATGCCCAGGCCCATGTAGTACGCGACCTCGGCGTACGTCTCCTCACCCGGGCGGGCCGTCAGCGCGACGCCGAAGGTCACACCCAGTCCGGCCGCGCCCAGCGCGAAGGAGGACAGCAGCCAGGTCAGGCTCCGTCCGGGAGCGCGCACCCGGGCGTCGGCGGCCGGGTCCCGGCCTGCGTCGGCCCACGCGTGCAGCAGCCTCCGCACCTCGCGGTCCCGCCGGGCGCCCCAGGCGAACCAGAACCCGGCCGGGACCAGCACACCGGCGCCCAGGACGAGGAAGACGCCGCCGAGGACGAACGAGACCGGGTCGGCCGCCTCGAAGGCCACCAGGGCCATGCCGACGAAGGACCAGCCGAGGGCGAAGACCGCCGAGACGGCCCAGAGCAGCAGCAACCTCCCGATGCCCAGGCTGCGTCGGCCCAGGTCCCGCAGGAAGCGCGCGCGGTCGGCCCGTACGGCGCTCTCGTCCAGCCAGGCGCGCAGGTGCGCGGGCGGTGGTGGGGGCGGCAGGTCAGGGCGAGGCATGCACATGACCATAGCCGCAGCTCGGAACGTCCCGGCCCCGGGCGCGAACCCGTCAGCCGCCGTCGACCTCCACCGACTCGAACCGCCAGCGGTGTACCGCCCGGGTGATCAAGTCGGCCGCGGGCTCGGGCAGTTCGGGAAGGTCCGCCGCCACCCCCTCGGCCGCCTCCCACCAGGTGATGACGAGCACCCGGTCCTGCGGAGCCCGGAACACCTCACGGCGCACCGGCTCCCGGGCGAGGACCTGGGAACGGGCCCACTCCAGCAGTTCGTTGCCCCGGCCGTCGGCGGCCCGGGCCTCCCACATCAGCGCGACGGTGCTCATGAGTACAGGTTGTCCTTGCTCAGCTCGTGCACGTGATCATGGTCGTGGGCGTGCCCGCGGCCGTCCCCGTGCCCGTGTCCGTCCCCGTGGCCGTGGCCATCCCCGTGGCCGTGACCCTGGACGCCCGGCACGTGCGGGTCCGTCACCGGCAGCGAGGAGTCCGCCGACAGGTCCCAGTCCGAGGCCGGCCGGTTCCGCTTGACCATCTCGGCGCCCAGCGCCGCCACCATCGCGCCGTTGTCGGTGCACAGCTTCGGCCGCGGCACCCGCAGGATGATCCCCGCGTCGTCACACCGCTCCTGCGCCAGCGAGCGCAGCCGTGAATTGGCGGCCACACCGCCGCCGATCATCAGGTGGTCGACGCCCTCGTCCTTGCACGCCCGGATCGCCTTGCGGGTCAGCACGTCCACCACGGCCTCCTGGAAGGACGCCGCCACATCGCGCACCGGCACGTCCTCGCCGGCGTTCCGCTTCGCCTCGATCCAGCGGGCGACGGCCGTCTTCAGCCCGGAGAAGGAGAAGTCGTACGCGGCGTCGCGCGGCCCCGTCAGCCCGCGCGGGAAGTGGATCGCCTTCGGGTCGCCCTCACGCGCGAGCCGGTCGATGACCGGTCCGCCGGGGAAGCCCAGCTGGAGCACGCGCGCGATCTTGTCGAAGGCCTCGCCCGCCGCGTCGTCGATGGTCGCGCCGAGCGGCCGTACGTCGGAGGTGATGTCCGGGGCCAGGAGCAGCGAGGAGTGCCCCCCGGAGACCAGCAGTGCCATCGTCGGCTCCGGCAGCGGCCCGTGCTCCAGCTGGTCCACGCAGATGTGCGACGCGAGGTGGTTCACGCCGTACAGCGGCTTGCCCAGCGCGTACGCGTACGCCTTGGCCGCCGAGACGCCGACCAGCAGCGCCCCCGCGAGGCCGGGTCCGGCCGTGACCGCGATGCCGTCGAGGTCGCGGGCGCTGACCCCGGCCTCCTTCAGGGCGCGGTCGATGGTGGGGACCATCGCCTCCAGGTGGGCCCGCGAGGCCACCTCGGGCACGACGCCGCCGAAGCGGGCGTGCTCGTCGACGCTCGACGCGATGGCGTCCGCGAGGAGGGTGGTGCCGCGGACGACTCCGACGCCGGTCTCGTCGCAGGAGGTCTCGATTCCGAGGACGAGCGGTTCGTCAGCCATTGCTCTCACTGCTCTCAGTTCGTGCTTGTGCGGGGTCGGTCAGTCGCATCACGACCGCGTCGACGTTGCCGGGCTGGTAGTAGCCGCGGCGGAAGCCGATGGGCTCGAAGCCGAAGCGCTCGTAGAGCTTCTGGGCGCGGGCGTTGTCCACCCGCACCTCCAGCAGCACCTCGGCGCATTCGAACGCGGTGGCGGCGCGCAGCAGGTCGGTCAGGAGCCGGGCCCCGAGCCCGGTCCCCCACTGGTCGCGGGCGGCCGCGATGGTCTGTACGTCGGCCAGGTCGCCGGCGGCGGCCAGCCCGGCGTAGCCCACCAGCCGGCCCGACGCGTCCTCGGCCACGATGTAGCGGCGCGTGGCCTGCGGACCGCGGGCGTGGGCGAGTTCGGACCAGAACATCCCGGCGGACCAGGCGTCCTCGGGGAACAGCTCGTGCTCCAGTTCCAGCACGGGCTCGATGTCCCACCAGCGCATCTCGCGCAGCGTGTGGGGTGTCACTGCGGAGTGACCACCTTGTAGTTCTTGGGTACCTGCGCGTCGGGCCGGCGCAGGTAGAGCGGGGTCGGAGGCAGGCCCCCACTGTTTTCAAACGCCAGGCCCGCCGCCAGTCGTTCCACGGCCAGCGAGGCCAGCGCGGCGGCGGACTGGTGCTCGGGGCCCCGGGCGTCCCGGAACACCTCGGGGTACAGGAGCGCGCCCTGGCCCACCGCGGGCAGCCCCGCGACCTGCTCGGCGATGTCGGCGGGGCGGTCCACGGCGGGCTCGCCGACGCGCGTGCGCGGGTCCTCGTAGCGCGCCCAGTAGACCTCCTTGCGCCGGGCGTCGGTGGCGACGGTGAACGGGCCCTCGATCCCGGCGGCCCCCGCGGCGTACGCGAGGCCGTCGAGGGTGCACAGGCCGTGCACGGGCACGCCCAGCACGGCGGCGAAGGCGGAGGCGGTGACGAGCCCGACGCGCAGCCCGGTGTAGGGGCCGGGGCCGACCCCTACGACGATGCCGGTGACGGCTTCGAGCTTCAGCCCGGCCTCGGCGAGGACCTGGTCCACGGAGGGCAGCAGGAGCTCCCCGTGGCGGCGGGCGTCGACCTGGTTCGACTCGGCGACGACGGACTCGCCGTCGTGCAGGGCGACGGTGACGGCGGGCGTGGCGGTATCTACAGCGAGCAAGAGCACGCGAACAGCCTACGACTCCGGCGGCCGCGCCCCTTGCGGCCGGTCGCGGAGCGGGGTGGCTGCTACCTTTCGACCGAGGTATCCAGTCAGCGGGGAGAGGTGGAGCAAGGTGGCACGCAGCAGCTCGGGAATCGTGGCCGGGCTCACCGCCGCGGCACTCGTCGCCATCGGCTTCCTCGGCTACCAGGCCTCCGCCACGGCGCCCGCTCTTCCCCCGAAGGCGGTCGCGCAGGACCCGGCCCCCGCCCCGAGCGCGGCCCAGCACGACCCGGCGAAGCCGGTGCCCGTGCCCGAGGGTTCCGGCACGGGCGTGCGCGTCGTGTACTCGGTGGGCCAGAAGCGGGTCTGGCTGGTCGGCGACGGTGCGCAGGCGCCGAAGTCGTTCCCGGTCATGCCGAGCACGGTGCACCCGAAGCCGGGAAGCTACTCGGTCACCTCGCGCTCGGGATCGGTCACCGGCTCGGACGGGGTGCCGGTCGAGCATGTCGTACGGTTCGCCAGCGCGGAGGGTGTGGTCGTCGGCTTCAGCGCCCGGCTGGACGGCGCCACCCCGGAGCCCGACCCGAACAAGAAGACCGGCGGCATCCGCATGTCGCGCGCCGACGGCGACGCGATGTGGGCCTTCGCGACGATCAGCGCGAAGGTCGTCGTCGTTCCCTGACGAAAGCGCCCGTCCTTCACCCGAACGTGCGACCGGCGGCCGTCCCGTCGGCCCGGGCCGACGCCACGCACGGACGGATGGACGGACAGACCGAGAGACAGACAGACGGAGAGACAGAGAACGCTAGGCCGCTTCGGATTCCGGAGCGGCCTCTTCTCGTCCGTCGCGTCCGTCCCGCCCGTCCCGTCCGCCGCGCCGGCCGTTCCCGTCGTCCTGGGGCTCGTCCGTGCCCGCTGCGTGCTCCCGCGCGGGCGGCGTCGAGACGGCGGTGGCGGCCGCACCCGCGGCGAGCAGCGTCCGCATGGAGACGACGGACGGGCGGGGCTCGCGCTGTGCTCCTGCTGGTGCCGACATGGCTGCCTCCTGGACCCCGGGACACCGAACTTAGGCATACCTAAGAAACTCTCGGTACCATGTCACCACGAGCGCCGCCACCAGCGCAATATCTTGCCGACGAGTTGTCGGGACGTTTACTCCGAGAGCGCGCCGGCGAGGGCGTCCAGCCCGGCCCCGGCGGACCAGCGCGCACCGACTCCGCGCACGGACACCTCACGGACGTCGTCCAGGACCTCCTCGTGGCCGACCGCCCGCGCGATCACCACGTGCAGCCGGTCGTCGGAGAGCTCCTCCACCTTGCCGTCGCCCCACTCCACGACGACCACGGACTCGGGCAGCGAGACGTCGAGGTCCAGGTCCTCCATCTCGTCCAGCCCGCCGCCCAGCCGGTACGCGTCCACGTGCACCAGCGCCGGCCCGCCGGTCAGCGAGGGGTGGACACGGGCGATCACGAAGGTCGGCGAGGTCACGGCCCCGCGCACGCCCAGGCCCTCGCCCAGGCCGCGCGTCAGGGTGGTCTTACCCGCACCCAGCTCGCCGGTCAGCAGGACGAGGTCGCCGGGGCGCAGCAGACCCGCGATCCTGCGTCCCAACTCCTGCATCGCGTGCGGGGAATCGATGGTGATCCGGGTCTCCGCGCCGGCTTCGGCCTCAGGTGCCGGTGCCTGGCTGCGCTGTGCTTCCAGCGGTACTTCTTCCATGCACGCCAACGTTAGTCGCTGCGGGGACCGGCACCGCGCCGGTGCGTGCCAGCAGCTCGGTGAGCAGTCCGGTCACGGCCTCTGGGCGCTCCAGCATCATCAGGTGTCCGGTGGACTCCAGGACGACGAGGTCGGCGCCGGGCAGCGCCTCCTTGATGGCCACACTGTGCGCGGGCGGGGTGATCATGTCCCTGTCCCCGGCGATGACGGTGACCGGGATGTCCGCGAACAGCTGGAGCGCGGAGGTCTTGTCGTGGATCTGGAAGGCCGGGTAGAACTCGGCGACCACGTCGATCGGGGTGGCCTCGATGAGCCGCTCCGCGAAGCGCGCGACGGCCGGATCCACGTCCCGGGAGCCGAACGAGTACATCTTGATCATGCCGGCGAACAGGTCCGCGGTGGCGCGGCGGCCCTTCTCCACCAGCTCCACCTGGGAACCGAGCGCCTTCAGCACGCCGGGCAGGATGCGCCGCACGGCGCCCACGCCGACGGAGGGCAGTCCGTACGTCACCTCGTCGAGGCGGCCGCTGGAGGTACCGACCAGGGCCACGCCGACCACGCGGTCGCGCACGAGGTCGGGGAACTGCTCGGCGAACGCCATGATGGTCATACCGCCCATCGAGTGACCCACCAGGATCAGCGGGCCCTCGGGCGCGGTGGCGTCGACGACGGTCTTCAGGTCGCGGCCGAGCTGCTCGATGCTCAGCGCCTCCCCGTCCGCGTGGGCGAGTCCGCGCGCGCTGCGGCCGTGGCTGCGGTGGTCCCAGTAGACCGCGCGGACCACTCCGCGCAGCGCGGCGCGCTGAAAGTGCCAGGAGTCCTGGCCGAGGCAGTAGCCGTGGCAGAAGACGACGGTCGCCGGGGCCTCGGCCTTGCGCCGCAGCCGCCGCCGCTTGCCGTCCTCGGGCAGCTCGTCGACCTCGTAGTAGAGCTCGGTGGCGTCCTCGGCCCGGCAGGTCCCCTCGGTCCCGCGCAGGGACCCGTAGTCCCCGGTCGCGTCGAGGGCCAGGCGGGCCTTTCGCCGCATGCCGCGCCCGACGGTGATCCGTTCGACCGCGACACCGGCCGCCGCGCCCGCGGCTATCACGCCGATGGCGGCGCCCGCCCAGCCGGCCTTGCGCCAGTTCTCGCTCACGCCGCCGCCCTCACTCCGTTCAGCCGCCGAGGTACACCCGGGGTACACGTGCACCGATACGGGTGACGATCTCATACGCGATCGTGTCCGCCGCTCGGGCCCAGTCCTCGGCGGTGGGTTCACCGCGTTCCGCGTCCCCGAAGATGACGGCTTCGTCGCCGACGCGGGCGTGGTCTGCGTCCAAGTCGACCACGAACTGGTCCATGGCGACGCGCCCGGCGACGTGGCGGACCCTGCCGCCGACGAGCACCGGCCCGCGCCCGGACGCATGCCGCGGGATGCCGTCGGCGTAGCCGGCCGGAATCAGCGCGAGGGTCGTCTCGGCGTCGGTGACGTAGTGGTGGCCGTAGCTCACCCCGTGCCCGGCGGGAACGGTCTTGACCAGCGCGAGGGAGGCCTTCAGAGTCATGGCGGGCCGCAGGCCCAGCTCGGCCGGGGTCCCCAGTTCGGGCGCCGGTGAGACACCGTAGAGGGCCAGCCCGGGGCGCACCAGGTCGAAGTGGGACTCGGGGAGGGTGAGGGTGGCCGGCGAGTTGGCCATGTGCCGGACCTCGGGCTCGACGCCCTCCTTCTCCGCGTACGCGAGCATCTCGCGGAAGGCGGTGAGCTGGAGCTGGATGGACGGGTGCCCGGGCTCGTCGGCGCAGGCGAAGTGCGACCAGACGCCGGTGACCTGGACGGTCCCCTCGGCCTGGGCCGCGACGGCCGCGCCGACCAGGGCCTCCCAGTCGGCGGGCTGGCAGCCGTTGCGGCCGAGGCCGGTGTCCGCCTTGAGCTGGACGCGGGCGGTCCGCCCGGCCTCGCGGGCGGCCTTGCGGACCTCGTCGAGGGCCCACAGTCCGCTGACGGAGACGTCCACATCGGCCTCGACGGCCTCCCGCCAGGGCCCGCCGGGCGTCCAGAGCCAGCACAGGATCCGGCCTTCGAGCCCGGCGGCGCGCAGGGCGAGGGCCTCGTCGGGCGTGGCGGTGCCGAGCCAGGTGGCGCCGGCCTCCTGGGCGGCCTTGGCGCAGGCCAGGGCTCCGTGCCCGTAGGCATCCGCCTTGACCACGGCCATCAACTCGGCCCGGGGTGCCCGCTCGCGCAGTGCGCGCACGTTCTCGCGTACGGCGTCAAGATCGATCTCGGCGTACACGCGCGTCGGTGTCTCGTTCATCGCCCCCAGTCTCTCAGAATCCCGGCCCGGCCCTACGGGGACAGGGCCGGGGGTCCCCCGAGGGGCGCGGGTCGCCACTGCGCGGAGCCTCCTCCCCGCCGGGCGCCTCCTCCCCGCCGGGCACTTCGGCCCCGTCGGCGTTCGAGGCGCGCGGTCCGGGGCGAAGCCCCGCTCTCTCGGCCCCGCCGGGTCAGGGGTGGCGGACGTCCTGCCATGCGGCCGGGAGTGCCTCCGCCAGTTGGTGGGCCAGCAGCGGGCCCCCGGTGCGCCTGGCCGCCAGGCCGTGGAGGTAGGCCCCCACCGCCCCCGCATCCGCTCCTGACAGCCCACCCGCGAGCAGGGACCCGGCCAGCCCGGACAGCACGTCCCCGCTCCCCGCGGTGGCCAGCCACGCGGTGCCCGTCGGATTCACCCGAACGGCGCCAGCGCCGGAGGCGACCAGCGTCGTCGAGCCCTTCAGCAGCACCGCCGCCCCGTACCGCTGCGCCAGCCGCCGCACGGCGCCCAGCCGCCCCGCCTCCACCGCTTCCCGCGACACCCCCAGCAGCGCCGCCGCCTCCCCCGCGTGCGGGGTCAGCAGGGTCGGGGCCGTCCGGGCCCGCAGCACGTCCGGGTCCAGTCCGCGCAGCCCGTCCGCGTCGATCAGTACCGCCGCGTCCTGCGCCAGCAGGTCCGCGACCTCCCCGCCGCGCCCCTCGCCCAGCCCGGGGCCGACCACCCACGCCTGTACCCGGCCGCGCCCGATCAGCGTCTCGGGGTAGCGCGCGAGCACGGCCTCCGCCGCGGGCCCCACGTACCGCACCGCGCCCGCTCCGCCCCGCAGGGCTCCCGCCACGGCCAGCACCGCCGCCCCCGGGTACTGCGCGGACCCGGCGACGATACCGACCACGCCCCGCCGGTACTTGTCGCTCGCCGCCGTCGGCTCCGGCAGCAGCCCCGCCACGTCGGCGTGCTGCAGCGCCTCCGCCTCCGGCGCCGGCAGCCGCAGCCCGATGTCCACGAGGTGCACCGCGCCCGCCCGGGAGGCCCCGGGGTCGATCAGCAGACCGGGCTTGTACGCGCCGAAGGTCACCGTGACCTCGGCCGTGACCGCCGGTCCCGCCACCTCCCCGGTGTCTGCGTCCACCCCGCTCGGGAGGTCCACGGCGACGACCGGGACGCCCGGCGGGATCCGCTCCACGAGCGCGGCCGCCGCGGGCCGCAGCCCGCCTCGCCCCCCGATCCCGAGGAGGCCGTCCAGGACGAGGTCCGCCCGCTCGGGGACGGCCCCCGACAGCCGGCCCCCGGCGGCTCGCAGGGCGGCCAGGCCCCCCGGGTGCATCCGCTCGGGGTCCATCGGCACCGCCGTCACCGCCGCCCCGCGCCGTGCCAGCCGCGCGCCCGCGTACAGCGCGTCGCCACCGTTGTCCCCCGGGCCGACGAGCAGCACCACCCGGGAGCCGTAGACCCGCCGGCGCCGCGCCAGCAACCTCGCACACACGGCGGCCAGCCCGGCCGCCGCCCGCTGCATCAGGGCGCCTTCGGGCAGGCGGGCCATCAGCTCCCGCTCGGCGGCCCGTACGGTCTCCACGCTGTAAGCAGTACGCATGGCACCAGCCTGCCCGAACAACACACCTACAGGGTGCCGTCGGTCAGGCCGGAGCCCGGCCTGACCGAAGAGACGGCCTAACCCTCGGCGATCACCACGGCGGAGGCGACGCCGGCGTCGTGGCTCAGCGAGATGTGCCAGGACTTCACGCCCAGCTCCAGCGCCCGCGCCTCCACCGTGCCGGACACCCGCAGCCGCGGCTGCCCGCTGTCCTCCACGTACACCTCGGCGTCGGTCCACAGCAGACCGCCGGGCGCGCCGAGGGCCTTGGCCAGCGCCTCCTTCGCGGCGAACCGTGCGGCGAGCGAGGCGATCCCGCGCCGCTCACCGCTGGGCAGCGTCAACTCGGTCGCGACGAAGAGCCGTTGGGCCATGCCCGGCGTGCGCTCCAGCGCCGCGTCGAACCGCTCGATCTCCGCTACGTCGATTCCGACGCCGATAATCACAACGACACCCCCATGACCTGCCCGCTCGCTCCGCTCACTCCACGGTGACCGACTTGGCGAGGTTACGCGGCTGGTCCACCTCGTTCCCCCGCGCGGTCGCCAGTTCGCACGCGAACACCTGCAGCGGCACCGTCGCCACCAGCGGCTGGAGCAGCGTCGGCGTCGCCGGGATCCGGATCAGGTGGTCGGCGTACGGGACGACCGCCTCGTCGCCCTCCTCCGCGATCACGATGGTCCGCGCCCCGCGGGCCCGGATCTCCTGGATGTTCGACACGATCTTGTCGTGGAGCACCGACCGGCCTCGGGGTGACGGGACGACGACCACCACCGGCAGGTCCTTCTCGATCAGCGCGATGGGCCCGTGCTTGAGTTCGCCCGCCGCGAAGCCCTCGGCGTGCATGTACGCCAGCTCCTTGAGCTTGAGCGCGCCCTCCAGAGCCACCGGGTACCCGACGTGCCGTCCCAGGAACAGCACGGTGTTCTTGTCGGCGAGGGACCGTGCGAGTTCCCGTACGGGCTCCATCGTCTCCAGGACGGTGTCGACCGCCGCGGCGATGTCGGACAGCTCGCGGATCACGGCCTCGATCTCGTCGCCCCACTTCGTACCGCGCACCTGCCCGAGGTACAGCGCGACGAGGTAGCAGGCGACCAGCTGCGTCAGGAACGCCTTGGTGGAGGCGACGGCCACCTCCGGACCGGCGTGCGTGTAGAGCACGGCGTCCGATTCGCGCGGGATCGTCGACCCGTTGGTGTTGCAGACGGCCAGCACCCTGGCGCCCTGCTCGCGCGCGTGCCGCAGGGCCATCAGGGTGTCCATGGTCTCGCCGGACTGCGAGATCGCGACCACCAGCGTCCGCTGGTCCAGGATCGGGTCGCGGTAGCGGAACTCGCTCGCCAGCTCCGTCTCGCACGGGATGCGGGTCCAGTGCTCGATGGCCAGCTTGGCGATCATGCCCGCGTGGTAGGCCGTACCGCACGCCACGATGACGACCTTGTCGACTTCCCGGAGCACCGAGACGGGGATGCGCACCTCGTCCAGGGTCAGCGAGCCGTTCGCGTCGATCCGGCCCAGGAGGGTGTCGGCGACGGCCTTCGGCTGTTCGGCGATCTCCTTGAGCATGAAGTAGTCGTACCCCCCCTTCTCGGCCGCCGAGGCGTCCCAGTCGACGCGGTAGGCCCGCACGGTCGCGTCCGAGCCGTCGAAGTTGGTCACCGAGACGCCCTCGCGCCGGAGTTCGACGACCTGGTCCTGCCCCAGCTCGATCGCGGACCGGGTGTGGGCGATGAAGGCGGCCACGTCCGAGGCGAGGAAGTTCTCGCCCTCTCCGACGCCCACCACCAGGGGCGAGTTCCGGCGGGCGCCGACCACCACGTCCGGTTCGTCGGCGTGCACCGCGACCAGCGTGAACGCCCCCTGCAGGCGCCGGCACACCTGCCGCATGGACTCCGCGAGGTCGCCGGTGGCCGAGAACTGCTCCGCCAGCAGGTGGGCCACGACCTCGGTGTCCGTCTCGGACTCCAGCCGGTGTCCGCGCTCGGCCAGTTCGGTGCGGAGCGCGGCGAAGTTCTCGATGATGCCGTTGTGCACGACCGCGACCCGCCCCGAATTGTCGAGGTGGGGGTGGGCGTTGACGTCGGTGGGCCCGCCGTGGGTCGCCCACCGGGTGTGCCCGAGTCCTGTGGAACCGGACGGGAGCGGGTGCCCGACCAGCTCCTTCTCCAGGTTGACCAGCTTCCCGGCCTTCTTGACGGAGGCCAGGCTCCCGT
Organism: Streptomyces sp. NPDC054849; assembly: GCF_053610945.1. Lineage (NCBI taxonomy): Bacteria > Bacillati > Actinomycetota > Actinomycetes > Kitasatosporales > Streptomycetaceae > Streptomyces > Streptomyces sp. NPDC054849. Next base: position 108,190 of record NZ_JBSGZI010000007.1, on the reverse strand, counting down.
CGGCGAGTACCGCGACCCCGGCCGAGTCGTATCCGCGGTACTCCAGGCGCTTGAGTCCGGCGATGACCACATCGAGCGCCGACTGCGCTCCCACGTAACCCACAATTCCGCACATAGGCCGCAGCGTACGCCGTAGTTGGCCGTCTGCCCCGCACCTGAACAAGACGAAAACCCCGCCCCGGCGAATACGCCGGAACGGGGTTGCCGTTCGATTTCGCGCCGGCTCAGCCGAGCTTCTTGACCTGCGCGTCGATGACGGCCTTCGGCTGCTCGGCGGTGCCGGCCAGGCTCAGGGCGGAGAAGGTGGCCAGGGTGTTCCCCTTGCGCACGATCACGAGCTCCATGCTGAGCTGCTGGCCGTCCGCGTCGCCCACGACGGTGTAGGCGAGGGCCTCGTCGCCGGCGGTGACGGAGGCGCCCGGAACCACCTTGGTGATCTTGAGCGAGTCGCCCGCCTGGCTGCCCGTGTAACCGCCGGCGCAGGCCGTACCCGCGCCCTTGAGGGTGGTGAAGGCCTCCTCGGCGCCCTTGCCCTCGTACGAGGCCAGGGTGACGGCGGTGGCGGTGGCGCCCAGGGCGGCACCCAGGGCGGCCTCGGGGCTGCCGTCCGCGCCGGCCTTGCCCTTGGCGACGGCCTTGGTGCGGGCGGTGCCGCCGGCGGTGCCGACCGGAGTCATGGACTGGGCCTTGACCAGCGGCAGGCATTCGGGCTTGTCGCTGGAGGCGGCGCCGGCCGCCGCGATCTCGGCCGGAGTGGCCGCCTTGACCACGTGGTCGGGCAGGTCCGCCTGGACCAGGATCACGCCGCCCAGCTCGGCGTCCGTCTTCGCCTTCGCGGCGGGCGCGGCCGAGGTCGCCGGGGCGCCGGTGGACGGCTTGTCGGCCGCCTTGTCGGCCTTCTCGCCACCGCAGGCGGTGGCCAGGAGGGCCAGGGACACCGCGGAGGCGGTCAGGACGGTACGACGGACAAGAGCGGTACGCACGAAGGATCTCCCCCAGGGAACACGACGGATTCAGGGCAGCGCGAAGAGTTCCTCGGAGCTGCGATGATCGACAATGTACGGGCTGATCGATGTTCCGACCGGGGATTTCCCCGCCCGGCGCCGATCCGTGACCAGGGCGAGACCCCATGCACTTCCAATCGAAACCGTCGCCCCTGCAACCGTCCCGGACCGGCCGTGCCCCCCACCCGGACCGCCGCACACGTGACCGACCACACCACCCACAAGCGCCCCGGAGCCCCGACAATGGCGGTGTGATCACTTCGCCGCCACGAAGCAACACGCCGGACGACGCAACGGTGCGCGCCGGCCGGGAGGGGCACCCCACGCGCCCCGCCCACCGCAGGAGTCCCGAGGCCTCGCCCTACGTCGACCTCACCCGTGCCGAGTGGAGCGCCCTGCGCGAGCGGACCCCCCTGCCGCTGACCGCCGACGAGGTGGAGCGGCTGCGCGGCCTCGGCGACGTCATCGACCTGGACGAGGTCCGCGACGTCTACCTGCCGCTCTCCCGCCTCCTCAACCTCTACGTCGGCGCCACCAGCAACCTCCGCGGCACCCTCAACACCTTCCTGGGCGACGCGGGCAACGGCCACGGCGCCCAGCAGGGCACCCCCTTCGTCATAGGCGTCGCCGGTTCGGTCGCCGTCGGCAAGTCCACCGTGGCGCGCCTGCTCCAGGCGCTGCTCGCCCGCTGGCCGGAGCACCCGCGCGTGGAGCTGGTCACCACCGACGGGTTCCTGTACCCGATGAAGGAGCTGCAGCGCCGCGGGCTCACCTCCCGCAAGGGCTTCCCGGAGTCCTACGACCGCCGCGCGCTCACCCGCTTCGTCGCCGACATCAAGGCCGGCAAGGACGAGGTCAGGGCCCCGGTCTACTCGCACCTGATCTACGACATCGTGCCGGGCGAGGAGCTCGTCGTGCGCCGCCCGGACATCCTGATCGTCGAGGGTCTCAACGTGCTCCAGCCGGCGCTCCCCGGCACGGACGGCCGCACCCGTGTCGCCCTCGCCGACTACTTCGACTTCAGCGTGTACGTGGACGCGCGCCCCGAGGACATCGAGCGCTGGTACCTGGGCCGCTTCCGGAAGCTGCGCGAGACCGCCTTCCAGAATCCCTTCTCGTACTTCCGCAAGTACACCCAGGTCTCCGAGGCGGAGGCCATGGAGTACGCGCAGACCATGTGGCGGACGATCAACAAGCCCAACCTGCTGGAGAACGTGGCGCCCACCCGCGGCCGGGCCACCCTGGTCGTGCGCAAGGGCCCTGACCACAAGGTGGCGAAGCTGAGCCTCCGCAAGCTCTAGAGGGCCCTCTGGCTAGGGTGCGGAGATGCTGCATCTACGGATGATCACCCCGCACCACCTCACCGAGCAGGTGGTGACACTGATCGACCGGACGGTCGGAACCGCCCACCTGGTCGTTCTGGCCGGCGCCGCCCGCGACCCCGAGGGCGACCTCGTGCTCTGCGACGTCGCCCGTGAGTCGGCCGACGAGCTGCTGCAGGAGATGCGCGCCCTCGGCGTCGACAGGACCGGGTCGATCGCCGTCGAGAACATCGACCTGTCGATCTCCCGGCGCGCCGACGAAGCGGAGCAGGAGGCGCCGGGCGAGGCCGCCGACGCGGTGGTCTGGGAACAGCTCACCGAGTCGACGCACGAGGACTCCACCCTCACGGTCACCTACGCCGTCTTCATAATCGTGGCGACGATGATCGCGGCCTGCGGTGTGGTCCTGGACAACGCGGTCCTGATCGTGGGCGCCATGGCGGTCGGCCCCGAGTTCGGCCCGCTCGCCGGTGTCTGCACGGGCCTGGTGCAGCGCCGCTACAGGCTCGCCGGGCGCTCGCTCTCCGCCCTGGTGATCGGCTTCGCGGCGGCGATCATCGCGACGACGGTCTTCAGTCTGGTGATGGACGCGCTCGGCCTGTTCCACGAGGACATGCTCGACGACCCCCGTCCGAACACCAGCTTCATCTGGCAGCCCGACCCGTTCTCGTTCGTCGTGGCGCTGCTCGCCGGCGTGGCCGGCATGCTGTCGCTGACGTCCGCGAAGGCCGGTGCGCTGGTCGGCGTGGCGATCTCCGTCACCACCGTCCCGGCGGGCGCCAATGCCGCTGTGGCCCTCGGTTACGGGGACTTCGCCCAGATGTGGGGCTCGGCCGTGCAGCTGGCGCTGAACCTCGGCGGCATCATCCTCGCCGGGACGCTCACCCTCATCTGCTCGAAACTGCTGTGGCGCACACAGCAGAGCCGGATGATCCGGATGCCGGGTGCGCCACGCAGGCCGGGCGGGCCGCTTTAGCGGACCGGGGGCGACATGACCTAGCCCAGCGCCGACTTCACGACGTCCGCGAGCCGGCCGGCGACCGCGCGGGCGTGCTCGATGTCGGCGGCCTCGACCATCACCCGCACGAGCGGCTCCGTACCCGACGAGCGGAGCAGCACCCGCCCGGTGGTGCCCAGCTCGCGCTCGGCGTCGGTCACCGCCGCGGCCAGCTCGGCCGACGTGGTGACGCGGGACTTGTCCACGTCGGGAACGTTGATCAGTACCTGCGGCAGCCGCTGCATGACGCCCGCCAGCTCGGCGAGGGACTTGCCGGTCGCCGCGACCCGCGCCGCCAGCAGCAGGCCGGTCAGCGTGCCGTCGCCGGTCGTCGCATGGTCGAGGATGATCACGTGGCCGGACTGCTCGCCGCCGAGCGCGTAACCGTGCTCCTTCATCGACTCCAGCACGTACCGGTCGCCGACCCCGGTCTGCACGACCTGGATGCCCTCGCCCTCCATGGCCAGCTTGAAGCCGAGGTTGGACATCACGGTGCCGACGACCGTGTTCCCGCGCAGCTGGCCGGCCTCGCGCATGGCCAGCGCCAGCACCGCGAGGATCTGGTCGCCGTCGACCTCCGCGCCGGTGCCGTCCACGGCCAGGCATCGGTCGGCGTCACCGTCGTGCGCAATGCCGAAGTCGGCGCCGTGCTCGACCACGGCCGCCTTGAGCAGGCCGAGGTGGGTGGAGCCGCAGCCGTCGTTGATGTTGAGGCCGTCCGGCTCGGCGCCGATCGTGACGATCTCCGCGCCGGCCCGGGCGAACGCCTCGGGCGAGACGAAGGCGGCAGCGCCGTGCGCCTCGTCCAGGACGACCTTCAGGCCGTCGAGGCGGTTGGGAAGGACCCCGATGAGGTGGGCGACGTACTTCTCGAAGCCCTCGTTGTAGTCGGAGACGCGGCCGACGCCGGAACCGGTGGGCCGGTCCCAGGGAGCGCCGGTGCGGTGCTCCTCGTAGACGGACTCGATGCGGTCCTCCAGCTCGTCGGCGAGCTTGTGGCCGCCGCGCGCGAAGAACTTGATGCCGTTGTCGGGCATGGCGTTGTGGCTGGCGGAGAGCATCACGCCGAGGTCGGCACCCAGCGCACCGGTGAGATACGCCACCGCCGGGGTGGGCAGCACACCGACGCGCAGGACGTCCACGCCCGCGCTCGCGAGGCCGGCCACGACCGCGGCCTCGAGGAATTCACCGGAGGCCCGGGGATCCCGGCCGACCACGGCGGTTGCCCGGTGACCGGCGAAGGTGCCCGCCTCGGCCAGTACGTGGGCAGCCGCCACGGAGAGGCCGAGCGCGAGCTCCGCCGTCAGATCCGCGTTGGCGACGCCGCGTACACCGTCCGTCCCGAAGAGTCGTCCCACTGTTGTCCTCCCGAGTTTGCACTTCGCGTTTGACCGCTTGTGACAGGTATTTGCCGCTTGTGGCGGTAAACGAACCGCCCCGGCAGCACAGAGAGTGCTGCCGGGGCGGTTTCGTTGCAGAACAGCAGGCGCAGATTAACGCTTGCTGTACTGCGGAGCCTTACGGGCCTTCTTGAGACCGGCCTTCTTGCGCTCGACCGCACGGTCGTCGCGGGAGAGGAAGCCGGCCTTCTTCAGCGCCGGGCGGTTGTTGTCCACGTCCGCCTCGTTCAGCGCACGGGCCACACCGAGGCGCAGGGCGCCGGCCTGGCCGGAGACGCCGCCACCCGCGATGCGGGCGATGACGTCGTAGCGGTTGTCCAGCTCGAGGAGCTTGAACGGCTCGTTGACTTCCTGCTGGTGCACCTTGTTGGGGAAGTAGTCCTCAAGGGTGCGACCGTTGATCTTCCACTTGCCGGTGCCCGGAACGATCCGGACGCGGGCGATGGCGTTCTTGCGACGGCCCAGGCCGGCGGCCGGCTGGGGGTCGCCGAAGCGACCGGCAAGGGACTCGGAGGTGTAGTCGCCCTCGACTACGGCCTCGGACTCGCTGGTGTACTCCTCGACGTTGCCCTCGAACTCGTCGACGGGGGTCGTCTCGGCGGTGGTCTCGGCCACGATGCTCCTCAGAATTTTCTACGTCTTAGGGGGTGGCCGGAACTACTGCGCGACCTGGGTGATCTCGAACGGCACCGGCTGCTGCGCAGCGTGGGGGTGCTGGTCGCCCGAGTAGACCTTCAGCTTCGAGAGCATCTGACGGCCCAGGGTGTTCTTGGGGAGCATGCCCTTGACGGCCTTCTCGACGGCCTTCTCCGGGTTGTTCGCCAGGAGGTCGTCGTAGCGCACCGAACGGAGACCGCCCGGGTAGCCGGAGTGGCGGTACGCCATCTTCTGCGACGCCTTGTTGCCGGACAGGTGAACCTTGTCGGCGTTGACGATGATGACGAAGTCGCCCATGTCCATGTGGGGGGCGTAAGTCGGCTTGTGCTTGCCCCGCAGGAGGGCAGCGGCCTGGGTCGCCAGACGGCCGAGGACTACGTCCTGGGCGTCGATGACGAGCCACTGGCGCGAGATGTCGCCGGGCTTGGGGCTGAACGTACGCACGCGTATGCCTTCGCTTCTTCAGTGGTGGTATCCCAGGGGCGCAAGCCCCACGGGAAGGTCCTGACAGGGTCACCACGGACGATCACGACAGCCCTCGTCCACATCGGGGACGCAACCCGTGTGAACCGCTGGTCATCGGCCCGGTGGACCGGCGTAAGGCCCTTTCACGTGAGAATGAGCAAGCCAATACGCATAACAAACCAGCAGAGTACCCAAGCAGACCCGTATGGGTCAAAACGCGGTCCGCGATGCCGATTCTGCTGGCGTCGCGGCGCACTCCGGTTCGGTCCTGGGTGGGGACCCCGCAGTTGTTACGGGCTCCAGAGTAACCCGACCGGAGCGCAGTGCACGACGCCCCAGCAGGATCGCGAGCCCGCACAGCGTGGCGCAGTCCTTGAAGGCCCGCCGCTTGGCCTCCAGCTCGGAGGGCCACGGAATGCCCGCCACCTGGGGCCCCAGGGCCGCCCAGAACCAGGGCGAGCGGGGCATCGAGCCCGGGCGCACCGCCGAGGCCAGCAGCAGGGGCAGCACCACCAGCAGGTAGTGGTCGAAGGACGGCCGCGACACCAGGAATGCGGCGAGCATCACCATGCAGGCGGTCTCCACCAGCCGCAGCTCGCCCCCGTCGGCATCGTCCGTACGCCGCCACCGCACCCAGGCCGCCCACAGACCGGCCCCGGCCCCCGCGAAGGCGACCAGCACCGCCAGCGGCTCCGGCACCCCCAGCCGCGGCAGCACCGCGATCGGCGAGGCGTCCCACGGCAGGGCGTACGCATCCTGCCCCTGGAGCAGGAACGGCAGGGTCTTGGTGAAGAACAGCGTCGGGCTCGGCATCGCCAGCGCGCCGGCCAGTGAGAGCCCCAGCGGCACCAACACGGCCGCGGCCAGCCCCCGCCAGCGCCGGGCGATCAGGAAGAGCAGCCCGATCGGCACCAGCATCGGCTTGCACGCGATCGCCAGCCCGACCACCAGCCCGGCCGACCCCCACGACCGCCGGTGCGCGAGCAGCAGCGCCAGCGGCAGCGCGGCCGCCGAGATGGCGGTCCAGTTGCCGATCAGCACGAGGTTCACGTACGGCTTGTAGGCGAGGGCGAACACCGCGAAACCGCCGACCGCGAATCGCGAGCGCAGCGGCACCGAGAACATCCGCAGCGCCGCCAGCCAGCCGGCGCCCAGCAGTCCCGACATCCCGACGGGCAGGACCCACCGCAGGACCTCCCGCGGCAGCAGCGCCTCGGGAATCGCCATGAGCACGGCGCTCGGGAGGTAGAGGAAGCGCTTGTCCTCGTAAGGGGACCCGCCCGCCAGCAGCGTCTCGGCGGCCTTGACGACGAAGGCGTTGTCCGAGCCCCAGTTCGCCCGCAGGCTCGTGGAGACGGCGATCCCGAGGAGCACCGCGAGGGAGACGACCTGCCAGGAGCGGGACGCGGGCCGCAGCAGCCAGTCGACGAGCCGGCTGCCGGAAGCCGGGCCTCCGGGACGTCGGCCCCCTGCGGCCCCGCTCCCCACGGCCTGGTTTCCGGAGGTCCCGCCCCCGGCGCTCTCGTCCCCCGTGCTCGGGTTCTCCCACTTCATCAGCCAGATGCTAGGCCGCAGCCCCACGACGCCTGCCCCTCACTCGACCGAGGGGGTGACGGTTCTCCCCCTAGCGCTTGCGTTCGACTCTACGTTCGTCCCAGACGGGTTCCTGAGTCTCCCGCACAACACCGTCCGAACCGAAGACCAGGTAACGGTCAAATGTCCGCGCGAACCAGCGGTCGTGCGTGACGCACAGCACAGTGCCGTCGTAGGCCTCCAGGCCGTCCTGGAGGGCCTCCGCCGACTCCAGGTCCAGGTTGTCGGTCGGCTCGTCCAGCAGCAGCGCCGTCGTACCCGCCAGCTCCAGCAGCAGGATCTGGAAACGCGCCTGCTGGCCGCCCGAGAGCTTCTCGAAGGGCTGGTCACCCTGCCGCTCCAGCTCGTAGCGGCGCAGGGCGCCCATCGCCGCACCGAGTGGCTTGGCCGCCTCCGTCCACAAGATGTCGACGAGGGTACGGCCGAACAGCTCCGGGTGCGCGTGGGTCTGCGCGAAATGGCCGGGAACCACCCGCGCGCCCAGCTTCCACGTGCCGGTGTGCTTGACGTCCTCGCCCGCCAGCAGGCGCAGGAAGTGCGACTTCCCGGAGCCGTTGGAACCGAGCACCGCGACCCGTTCCCCGTAGAAGACCTCCAGGGAGAAGGGCTTCATCAGCCCGGTCAGCTCCAGGTTCTCCACGGTCAGCGCACGCACGCCGGTGCGCCCGCCCTTGAGCCGCATCCGGATGTCCTGCTCGCGCGGCGGCTCCGGCGGCGGGCCGGCCTCCTCGAACTTCTGGAATCGGGTCTGCATCGCCCGGTAGCGCGAGGCCATGTCGGGGCTGCTCGCGGCCTGGTTGCGCAGCCGCAGCACCAGGGCCCTCAGCCGGGCGTGCTCCTCGTCCCAGCGCCGCTTGAGCTCCTCGAAGCGCGCGAAGCGCTCCTTGCGGGCCTCGTGGTAGGTGCCGAAACCGGCGCCGTGCACCCAGACGTCCGAGCCCAGGGGGCTCGCCTCCAGGCTGATGATCTTCTCCGCTGCCTGGGTGAGCAGCTCCCGGTCGTGGCTCACGAACAGCACCGTCTTGCGCGTGGCCTTCAGCTGCTCCTCCAGCCACCGCTTGCCGGGGACGTCGAGGTAGTTGTCCGGCTCGTCGAGGAGCAGCACCTCGTCCGGCCCGCGCAGCAGCGCCTCCAGCACCAGCCGCTTCTGCTCACCGCCGGAGAGCGTGCGCACCTCGCGGAACTGTGCCGTGTCGTACGGGATCGCCAGCGCCGCCGTCGTGCAGACGTCCCAGAGGGTCTCCGCCTCGTAGCCCTGCACGTCGGCCCAGTCGCTGAGCGCCTGCGCGTACGCCATCTGAGCGGCCTCGTCGTCGACGGTGAGGATCAGCTCCTCGGCCCGGTCCACCGCCTTCGCGGCCTCCCGGATGCGCGGCTGCGCCACCGAGACCAGCAGGTCCCGGACGGTCGTCTCGTCCCGTACGGAGCCCACGAACTGTGACATCACCCCGAGCCCGCCGCTCACGACGACCCCGCCGCCGTGCGGCTGGAGGTCGCCGGAGATCAGCTTGAGCAGGGTGGTCTTGCCGGCCCCGTTCGCTCCCACCAGGGCGACCACCGACCCCTCCCCCACCCGGAAGGAGACGTCGGGGAGCAGGACCCGCCCGTCGGGAAGGTAGTACTCCAGGTGGCTGGCTTCGAGATGTCCCATGCCGCGCATTGTCCAGGCCCGGCCCGGATCCGCCCAAACGGATGAGGCCGTCTCTTACGGATCTCGCCTGACCCGCAAGATCCGGAAGGGACGGCCTAGCAGCAGCCGGCGCCCGGCAGGGTCCGCACGTTCCGCGCTTCCCTGCTGCGGGCGGCCAGCAGCTCGTCCGCCGGGTAGCCGACCTCCTCCAGGGTCAGCCCGTGCGGCTTGACCACGTGCACCGAGGAGTCCCGCACACCGGCGGCGAGCACCTTGCCCGGCCAGTCGACGGGCCGGTGCCCGTCCCCGACGTGCAGAAGGGCGCCCACCAGCGAGCGGACCATGTTGTGGCAGAACGCGTCGGCCCGGACGGTCGCGGTGACGATCCCGTCCTCGGCGCGCTCCCAGCTGAGCTGCTGCAGCGTACGGATGGTCGTCGCGCCCTCGCGCTTCTTGCAGTACGCCGCGAAGTCGTGCTCGCCGAGCAGCGGGGCGGCGGCCTCGTTCATGGCGTCCACGTCGAGCGGCCACTGGTGCCACAGCACGTGCCCGCGGCGCAGCGGGTCGACTCCGCCCTGGTGGTCGCCCACGCGGTAGGCGTAGCGCCGCCAGATGGCCGAGAAGCGCGCGTTGAAGCCCACGGGGGCCTCGGCCACCTTCCACACCCGTACATCGTGCGGCAGCCGGCCCGCGAGACGGCGCAGCAGCTTGTCGTGGTGCTCGGCCCACACCTCCTCGGCGAGGTCGAACTGCGCGACCTGCCCACGGGCGTGTACGCCCGCGTCGGTGCGTCCCGCCACGGTCAGCTCCACCGGCTCGGACAGCCGCATCACGGTCTGCAGGGCCGACTCCAGCTCGCCCTGCACGGTCCGCAGCACGCGCTGCTTCGCCCAGCCGGAGAAGTCCTTGCCGTCGTAGCTCAGGTCCAGCCGCACCCGGACGTGCCCGGGGTCCACCTCGTCACTCACGTGACAGATCCTCTCAGAGTCACCGAAATGCAGAACGGGCCCGCCCCGGGAAGGGGGCGGGCCCGTTCAGAGCCGATCAAGCAAGCGTGATCCCGGGGGATCAGGCCTCCTTGGTCTCCTCGGCGGGGGTCTCGGTGGCCTCGGCCTTGGCCTCCGCCTCCTTCACCGCGCGCTTGGTGGCGGCCTCGGCCTCACCAGTGGCCTGCTGGGCGACCGTGAGGGCCTCGACCAGCTCGATCACGGCCATCGGGGCGTTGTCGCCACGACGGTTGCCGATCTTGGTGATGCGCGTGTAACCACCGGGGCGGTTCTCGTAGCGCGGGGCGATCTCGGTGAACAGCGTGTGCACGATGCTCTTGTCCGTGATCGTCTGCAGCACCAGGCGACGGTTGTGGATGTCGCCCTTCTTGGCCTTGGTGACCAGACGCTCGGCGTAGGGACGCAGGCGACGGGCCTTGGCCTCGGTGGTGGTGATGCGGCCGTGCTCGAAGAGCGCCTTCGCGAGGTTCGCGAGGAGGTGCTTCTCGTGCGCGGCGCTGCCGCCCAGACGGGCACCCTTTGCGGGACGCGGCATGGTGATACTCCTTCATATCTGCACCGGCCGTGTCAGGTACCGGTGTCAGTTCCCCCGAGGCGGATGCCGCGGGAAAGTTCCATCAGGGCCCTGCCGGGCCCTGGCACATCAAACCCGGCCGGCGACCTCGGCCCAGGGCCTCAGCCGCCGGCGGCGGGGAGAATCAGTACTGCTCGGTCTCGACGAAACCGGCGTCCGCGTCGTCGTCGGCGCCGAAGGCGTCGGCGGCGGCGGTCGGGTCGAATCCGGGCGGGCTGTCCTTGAGGGCCAGGCCCATGCCGGCCAGCTTCGCCTTGACCTCGTCGATCGACTTCGCACCGAAGTTGCGGATGTCGAGCAGGTCCGCCTCGGAGCGGGCGACGAGCTCACCCACGGAGTGGATGCCCTCGCGCTTGAGGCAGTTGTACGACCGAACGGTGAGCTCGAGCTCCTCGATCGGCAGCGCCAGGTCGGCGGCCAGGGCGGCGTCCGTCGGGGACGGGCCCATGTCGATGCCCTCGGCGTCGATGTTGAGCTCGCGCGCCAGACCGAACAGCTCGACCAGGGTCTTGCCGGCGGACGCCATGGCGTCGCGCGGGCGCATGGCCTGCTTGGTCTCGACGTCGACGATCAGCTTGTCGAAGTCGGTGCGCTGCTCGACACGGGTCGCCTCGACCTTGTAGGTGACCTTGAGGACCGGGCTGTAGATGGAGTCGATCGGGATGCGACCGATCTCCTGGCCCAGCTGCTTGTTCTGGACGGCGGAGACGTAGCCGCGACCGCGCTCGACGGTCAGCTCCATCTCCAGCTTGCCCTTGCCGTTGAGCGTGGCGAGGACCAGGTCCGGGTTGTGCACCTCGACACCGGCCGGGGGCGCGATGTCGGCAGCGGTGACCAGGCCGGGACCCTGCTTGCGCAGGTACATCACGACCGGCTCGTCGTGCTCCGAGGAGACGACCAGCTGCTTGATGTTGAGGATGATGTCCGTGACGTCTTCCTTGACGCCCGGCACGGTGGTGAACTCGTGCAGGACGCCGTCGACGCGGATGCTGGTGACAGCGGCACCCGGGATCGAGGAGAGAAGCGTACGGCGCAGGGAGTTGCCGAGGGTGTAACCGAAGCCCGGCTCGAGCGGCTCGATCACGAACCGCGAGCGGTACTCGTCGACGACCTCTTCGGTCAGCGAAGGACGCTGAGCGATAAGCATGTCTGTGTTCCTTCATTCGTGGACGCCCACTATTTGACGCCCGACGGTGTGCAGCGGGGAGCTGCGGACTACAAGGGTACGGGCGGCACGTCCCCCGCGAGGGGTTCGTACCGCCCGGACACTTCAAGAACGCACGGGTGCGTCCGCTGCGTCAGACGCGGCGGCGCTTCGGCGGGCGGCAGCCGTTGTGCGGGGTGGGGGTGACGTCCTGGATCGAGCCGACCTCGAGGCCGGTGGCCTGCAGGGAGCGGATCGCGGTCTCGCGGCCGGAGCCCGGACCCTTCACGAAGACGTCAACCTTGCGCATGCCGTGCTCCTGCGCGCGGCGGGCGGCCGACTCGGCGGCCATCTGCGCGGCGAAGGGGGTGGACTTGCGCGAGCCCTTGAAGCCGACGTGACCGGCGGAGGCCCAGGAGATCACGTTGCCCGAGGGGTCGGTGATCGAAACGATGGTGTTGTTGAACGTGCTCTTGATGTGGGCGTGCCCGTGAGCGACGTTCTTCTTTTCCTTGCGGCGCACCTTCTTGGCAGCGCCCTGACGACCCTTGGGGGGCATCTAAATCTCCTACGGGAGGTGGTCGGTCCTACAGCGCAAGACCGCTGAACAGGACTACTTCTTGCCCGGCTTCTTCTTACCGGCGATCGCGCGACGCGGGCCCTTGCGGGTACGCGCGTTCGTGCTGGTGCGCTGACCGTGCACCGGGAGGCCACGACGGTGGCGAATACCCTGGTAGCACTGGATCTCGACCTTGCGACGGATGTCGGCCTGGATCTCGCGGCGGAGGTCACCCTCGGTACGGAGGTTGGCGTCCACGTACTCGCGGATCTTGACCAGGTCCTCTTCGGCCAGGTCACGAACGCGGGTGTTCGGGTTCACGCCGGTGGAGGCGAGGATCTCCTTGGACCGGGTGCGCCCGATACCGAAGACGTAGGTGAGTGCGATCTCCACACGCTTTTCGCGCGGGATGTCAACACCGGAAACGCGTGCCATTCAATGGCTCCTGTGTGTTCGGGGGTCTTCCGCAGAACCGACCCCGACCGCCGACCACCCCGAAGTGGGTGATGGTACGTCCGGGTCCCCGGCCCCCGCCGGAGGTACCGCCGGCCCCGTACAGGGCTGGGCGGGTTCTGCGTATGTACGTTTTCTTACGTCGCGCGAAGAACTGCGGAAGGCAGGTCGGTCGGCGTGCGTCAGCCCTGGCGCTGCTTGTGGCGCAGGTTGTCGCAGATGACCATGACCCGACCGTGACGGCGGATCACCTTGCACTTGTCGCAGATCTTCTTGACGCTCGGCTTGACCTTCATGTTGGTGAGGTTCTCCGGGTCAGTGCCACCACCCGCGCCGGGACAAGACGCCCAGGCGGGAGTGAAGACAAGATCTACTTGTATCGGTAGACGATCCGGCCACGCGTCAGGTCGTACGGAGACAGCTCCACGACGACCCGGTCATCAGGGAGGATGCGGATGTAGTGCATGCGCATCTTGCCGCTGATGTGCGCGAGGACTTTGTGACCGTTCTGGAGTTCCACCTTGAACATCGCGTTCGGGAGGGACTCGATCACGGTGCCCTCGATTTCGATGGCACCTTGCTTCTTGGCCACGCTTCGCCTTTCGAATCGGCTACCTTGATCGGCCTCGCGCGCCATGCAGGCATGGAAGTGCACGAGAGCCGACGAGTCAGTCTACGTCAGGGCACCCAGAAAGACGAATCCGGAAAGTTTGCCCATGAGTCTAGATCATTAACCGAGGGGGTCCGGGGCCGTGGTGACCCCGTACTCCGCCAGCTTCGCCTTACCGCAGTCCGGGCTGGTCAGGACGATCGGACCGGCCTCGGTCAGTGCGATGGAGTGCTCCCAGTGCGAGGACCAGGTGCCGTCCGTCGTGATGACCGTCCAGTCGTCCGCCAGTACCTCCGTCTGGGCGGTTCCCAGGGAGACCATCGGCTCGATCGCCAGGCAGACGCCCGGGACCAGCTTGATGCCCTTGCCCCGCTTGCGCGAGACGTAGTTCAGGAGGTGGGGGTCCATGTGCATCTCGGACCCGATGCCGTGGCCGCCGTAGTCCTCGATGATCCCGAACTTGCCGAGGCTGTGCTCACCGGTGGTGGGGCGGGGCTGGCGCTTGATGTACGTCTCGATCGCCTTCGAGATGTCCACGAGACGGTTGCCGAGCTTCATGGCGGCGATGCCGGCCCACATGGACTCCTCGGTCACCCGGGAGAGCTCCACGAGCTCAGGCGCGTGGCCGGTGCCCACGAAGGCGGTGTAGGCGGCGTCGCCGTGCCAGCCGTCCACGATCGCGCCGGCGTCGATCGAGATGATGTCGCCGTCCTTGAGGACGGTCTTGTCGTCCGGGATGCCGTGGACGACGACCTCGTTCACCGAGGTGCAGATCGTCGCGGGGAAGCCGCCGTAGCCGAGGAAGTTCGACTTGGCCCCGGCGTCCGCGATGACCTTGCGGGCCACCATGTCCAGATCCCGCGTCGTGGCGCCCGGCACGGCCGCCTCGCGGGTCGCCGCATGGATCGCGGCGACGACCAGCCCCGCCTCGCGCATCTTCGCGATCTGCTCGGGGGTCTTGATCTGGACCATGTGGAACAGCCTTCCGTTTTTTGCGGCTGAACCGCCGCCGCTCTCGCGGACGTGGTCGCTGTCCGCTGTGGTTGCTCAATTATCGGCTGATGTCGTGCCGCGGCGCGTCATACAGACGGCCGCGGTGCCCCGAGGGGACACCGCGGCCGTACCTGCACACCAAGGGGTGACTACTTCTTGAGGGCGTCCATCGCACGCTTGGTGACGTCCGCGACCTCACCGAGGGCCGGGATGGTCACCAGCAGGCCCTGGGCCTTGTAGTAGTCGATGATCGGCTCGGTCTGAGTGTGGTAGACCTCCAGCCGGTTGCGGACCGTGGCCTCGGAGTCGTCACCGCGCTGGTACAGCTCGCCGCCGCAGGTGTCGCACACGCCCTGGGCCTTCGGCGGGGCGTACGTCACGTGGAAGACGTGCGCGGAGTCGTTGCGGCAGATCCGGCGGCCGGCGATCCGCTTGACGACCTCGTCCTCCTCGACCTCCAGGTCGAGGACGGCGTCGAGCTTCATGCCCTCGGCCTGGAGCATCACGTCGAGCGCCTCGGCCTGCGAGACGTTGCGCGGGAACCCGTCGAGCAGGAAGCCGCCCACGGCGTCGGGCTGCTCCATCCGGTCCTTCGCCATGCCGATGGTCACCTCGTCGGGGACCAGGTCGCCGGCGTCCATGTACGCCTTCGCCTGCTTGCCCAGCTCGGTGCCCTGGCTGATGTTGGCCCGGAACAGGTCGCCCGTGGAGATGTGCGGGATCGACAGGTTCTTGGCAAGGAACGCGGCCTGCGTTCCCTTGCCCGCACCGGGCGGTCCGACGAGGACGATTCGCATCAGCGGAGGAACCCTTCGTAATTACGCTGCTGGAGCTGGCTCTCGATCTGCTTCACGGTTTCCAGACCCACACCCACGATGATCAGGATGCTCGTCCCGCCGAACGGGAAGTTCTGGTTCGCTCCGAAGCCGGCCAACGCCATCGTCGGCACAAGAGCGATGAGACCCAGGTACAGCGACCCCGGCCAGGTGATCCGGTTGAGTACGTAGCTCAGGTACTCGGCGGTGGGTCGACCGGCGCGGATACCCGGGATGAACCCACCATACTTCTTCATGTTGTCTGCAACTTCCTCGGGGTTGAACGAGATCGCCACGTAGAAGAACGCGAAGAAGACGATCAGGAGGAAGTACACCGCGATGTAGTACGGGTGGTCGCCCTTGACGAGGTGCTTCTGGATCCAGGTGGCCCAGCCCGCGGTGGAACCGCTGAACTGTACGACCAGCGCCGGGATGTAGAGCAGCGACGAGGCGAAGATGACGGGGATGATGCCCGCCTGGTTCACCTTGAGCGGGATGTAGGTCGAGGTACCACCGTAGGCGCGGCGGCCGATCATGCGCTTCGCGTACTGGACCGGGATCCGGCGCTGCGCCTGCTCGACGAAGACCACCAGACCGACCATCGCGAGACCGACGAGCATGACCACGCCGAACTCGACCCAGCCGTCCGCGATCTTGCCCTGCTCCTTGATGGCCCAGAGGGCGCCGATGAAGCCGGCGGCGATCGAGATGAACATGAGGATCGACATGCCGTTGCCGATGCCGCGGTCGGTGATGAGCTCACCGAGCCACATGACGACGCAGGTGCCGGCGGTCATGGTGATCACCATGACGACCGTGGTGAAGATCGACCGGTCGGGGACGATCTGGCTGGCGACCTGGCAGCCCTGGAACAGGGCACCAGTGCGGGCAGTGGCGACGAGGCCCGTGCCCTGCAGGATCGCGAGCGCGACCGTCAGATAGCGCGTGTACTGAGTGATCTTCGCCGTGCCGGACTGTCCCTCTTTTTTGAGGGTCTCCAGCTTCGGGATGACCACGGTCAGCAGCTGCAGAATGATGCTCGCCGTGATGTACGGCATGATGCCGAGCGCAAAGATCGTGATCTGCAGCAGCGCACCGCCGCTGAACATGTTGACGAGACCGAACAGCCCGTTGCTGCTGCCTGCCTGTTCAACACAGATCTGGACGTTCTTATAGCTCACGCCGGGAACCGGGATGTGGGACCCGAGCCGGAACAGCACGATGATGCCGAGCGTGAAGAGCAGCTTCTTGCGCAGGTCGGGCGTCTTGAACGCCCGGGCGAACGCGGTGAGCACGGTGCCTCCTGCGACCCCCGCGCTACTGCGTCAGAGGTGACGGTCTGAGGGATCGACGTATACGACAAAGCAAAGGTGCACGCCACCTTACCGGCGAGTGTGCCTTCCGTGGAACGACCAACCGGGGATGCCCCATATGTGAGGCATCCCCGGTCGGGTTTCGAGCTATTCAGCCACTGAAATCGTCTTAGACGAGCTCGGTGACAGTGCCGCCGGCAGCGGCAATCTTCTCCTTGGCGGAGGCGGAGACGGCGTCAACCGAAACCTGCAGCGCCACGGAGAGCTCGCCCTGGCCCAGGACCTTGACGAGGCTGTTCTTGCGAACCGCGCCCTTGGCGACCAGGTCGGCCACCGTGACTTCTCCACCCTCGGGGTAGAGAGCGCCGAGCTTGTCCAGGTTCACGACCTGGAACTCGGTGCGGAACGGGTTCTTGAAGCCCTTGAGCTTCGGCAGACGCATGTGGAGGGGCATCTGCCCACCCTCGAAGCGCTGCGGGATCTGGTAACGGGCCTTCTGGCCCTTCGTACCACGACCGGCCGTCTTACCCTTCGACGCCTCACCACGACCGACACGGGTCTTCGCGGTCTTGGCACCGGGGGCGGGACGGAGGTTGTGGGCCTTCAGCGGGCTGTTCTCAGCCATGTTAGTCAACCTCCTCAACCGTCACGAGGTGGCGGACGGTCTGCACCATTCCGCGGAACTCGGGGCGGTCCTCCTTGACGACCACGTCGTTCAGGCGCTTGAGCCCGAGCGAACGCAGAGTGTCACGGTGGTTCTGCTTGCTGCCGATGTACGACTTCGTCTGCGTGATCTTGAGGCGAGCCATTACGCAGCACCCGCCCCGGCACGTGCACGCAGCAGAGCCGCGGGGGCGACGTCCTCGAGGGGCAGACCACGGCGAGCCGCGATCTCCTCGGGACGCTGCAGGCCCTTGAGCGCTGCCACGGTCGCGTGCACGATGTTGATCGCGTTCGACGAACCGAGCGACTTCGACAGGATGTCGTGAACGCCGGCGCACTCCAGAACGGCGCGCACCGGGCCACCGGCGATAACACCGGTACCGGGGGAAGCCGGCTTCAGCAGCACGACGCCCGCGGCACGCTCGCCCGTGATCGGGTGAGGGATGGTGCCCTGGATGCGCGGAACCTTGAAGAAGTTCTTCTTCGCTTCCTCGACACCCTTGGCGATGGCCGCGGGAACTTCCTTGGCCTTGCCGTAACCGACACCTACAGTGCCGTCACCGTCGCCCACCACGACCAGCGCGGTGAAGCTGAAGCGGCGACCACCCTTGACAACCTTGGCGACGCGGTTGATCGCGACAACGCGCTCAACGTAAGCGGTCTTCTCGGCGGCAGGGCCACCGTCGCGACCCTTCCGGTCCCGCCGCTCGCCGCCACCGGCACCGCTTCCGCGGCGCTGGGGTCCAGCCATTGGATTACCTCTCTCTGTTACGTCCGTGAGTCCCGGAACCGGGGCTTAGAACTTCAGCCCGGCTTCGCGGGCGGCGTCAGCCAGAGCGGCAATGCGCCCGGCGTATCGGTTGCCACCGCGGTCGAACACGACGGTCTCGACACCCGCAGCCTTGGCACGCTCGGCGACGAGCGCGCCGACAGCCTGGGCCTGCGAGCTCTTGTCGCCTTCGCCACCGCGGATCGAAGCGTCCAGGGTCGACGCCGACGCCAGGGTGTGACCCTGGAGGTCGTCGATGACCTGAGCAACGATGTTGCGGTTGGAACGCGTCACGACGAGGCGCGGACGCTCCGCCGTACCCGAGACGTTCTTGCGGATGCGGATGTGGCGGCGAGCCTTGGCAGCGCGCTTGTACGCGTCGCCCTTGGCGATCTTCACACCGTATGCCATGGCTACTTACCAGCCTTTCCGACCTTGCGGCGGATGACTTCGCCGGCGTACTTGACACCCTTGGCCTTGTACGGGTCGGGCTTCCGCAGCTTGCGGATGTTGGCGGCGACCTCGCCGACCTTCTGCTTGTCGATGCCCTCGACGGTGAACTTGGTCGGCGACTCGACCTTGAAGGAGATGCCCTCGGGCGCCTCCACCAGGATCGGGTGGCTGTAACCCAGCTGGAACTCCAGGTCGGAGCCCTTCGCCAGGACACGGTAACCGACACCGCTGATCTCGAGAGCCTTGACGTATCCCGTGGTCACACCGGTGATCATGTTCGCCACCAGCGTGCGGGACAGGCCGTGCAGGGCCTTGTTCTGACGCTCGTCGTTGGGGCGGGTGACGTTCAGAACGCCGTCCTCACCCTTAACGACCGCGATGGGAGCCTTCACGGTGTGCGAGAGGGAACCCTTGGGGCCCTTCACCGCGACCGTGCTGCCATCGATGGTGACGTCCACACCGGCGGGAACCTGGATGGGGAGCTTGCCGATTCGCGACATTGCTTTTCCTCCGTTCCCGACTACCAGACGTAGGCGAGGACTTCCCCACCTACGCCCTTCTTGCCTGCCTGCTGACCGGTCAGGAGACCGTGGGACGTGGAGATGATCGCCACGCCCAGGCCGCCGAGGACCTTCGGCAGGTTGGTGGACTTCGCGTACACGCGCAGACCGGGCTTCGAGATCCGCTTGATGCCCGCGATGGAGCGCTCACGGTTCGGCCCGAACTTCAGCTCGAGGACGAGGTTCTTGCCGACCTCGGCGTCCTCGACCTTCCAGCCGGTGATGAAACCCTCCTGCTTGAGGATCTCTGCGATGTGCGACTTGATCTTGCTGTGCGGCATCACGACGGTGTCGTGGTACGCCGAGTTAGCGTTACGCAGACGCGTGAGCATGTCTGCGATCGGGTCAGTCATGGTCATGAAGTGGCCTTCGGCCTCTCTCGCCGGGGTTTCCTGTATGCGCCATCCCTCTCCCCACTCAGTGGCGGGACGGGTGCGGTGCGGGGACCTACGGCGTAGTAAGTCGTTATGGGCGGCGGACGCCCAACCACACAAGCCTAAGGCATGTGCGGCCGGGCACCCACCGTCCAGATGCTTACCGAGAGTCTCTGGTACTTCCCAAGTCCTTACGGACGGAAGGGAATTACCAGGAGCTCTTGGTCACGCCCGGCAGCTCGCCACGGTGAGCCATCTCACGAAGGCAGACGCGGCACAGGCCGAACTTGCGGTACACGGAGTGGGGGCGACCGCAGCGCTGGCAGCGGGTGTACGCACGCACACCGAACTTGGGCTTGCGGGCAGCCTTCGCGATGAGAGCCTTCTTCGCCATCTCGCTTACGCCTCCTTGAAGGGGAAGCCGAGGTGACGAAGGAGGGCACGGCCCTCGTCGTCGTTGGTCGCCGTGGTGACCACGGTGATGTCCATACCCCGGGTACGGTCGATCTTGTCCTGGTCGATCTCGTGGAACATGACCTGCTCCGTGAGACCGAAGGTGTAGTTGCCACGGCCGTCGAACTGCTTCGGCGACAGACCACGGAAGTCACGGATACGCGGCAGCGCGAGCGACAGCGTACGGTCCAGGAACTCCCACATGCGGTCACCACGGAGGGTGACGTGGCAGCCGATCGGCTGACCCTCGCGCAGCTTGAACTGCGCGATGGACTTCCGGGCCTTCGTGACGGCCGGCTTCTGACCGGTGATCGTCGTCAGGTCCTTGATGGCGCCGTCGATCAGCTTGGAGTCGCGGGCGGCGTCGCCCACACCCATGTTGACCACGATCTTCACGAGGCCGGGGATCTGCATGACGTTCTCGTAGGAGAACTCCTCACGCAGCTTGCCCGCGATGTCCTCGCGGTACTTCGTCTTGAGACGCGGAGTGGTAGCCATCAGATGTCCTCACCCGTCCGCTTGGCAACGCGGATCTTGTTGCCCTCGTCGTCGAAGCGGAAACCGACGCGGGTAACGACCTTCTGGCCGTCCTTCTCCACAACCAGCTGAACGTTGCTGACGTGGATCGGCGCCTCGGTGATCACGATGCCACCGGTCTGCGAGCCACCAGCGGTCTGGCCGGCCTTGGTGTGCTTCTTGACCCGGTTGACACCCTCGACGAGGACGCGGTTCTCAGCGGGGAAGGCGACGATGACCTTGCCCTGCTTGCCCTTGTCCTTACCGGTGATGACCTGAACCAGGTCGCCCTTCTTGATCTTCATGCTTACAGCACCTCCGGCGCGAGCGAGATGATCTTCATGAACTTCTTCTCGCGCAGCTCACGGCCCACCGGGCCGAAGATACGGGTGCCGCGAGGGTCGCCGTCGTTCTTCAGAATGACGGCGGCGTTCTCGTCAAAGCGGATGTACGAGCCGTCCTGGCGGCGGCGCTCCTTCACGGTGCGAACGATGACCGCCTTGACGACGTCACCCTTCTTCACGTTGCCACCGGGGATCGCGTCCTTGACGGTGGCGACGATGACGTCACCGATGCCCGCGTAGCGGCGACCGGAACCACCGAGAACACGGATGCAAAGGATCTCCTTTGCACCAGTGTTGTCGGCGATACGCAGTCGCGACTCCTGCTGGATCACGTGTATCTCCTGTTTGTCTGCCGGTTCCCGGCGGGGGCTTCGCTACTGGAGCGGAGCCCCCACCGAGCCTGGCGGAACGAACCTGAGGGAAACCCCTCAGGTGCTTACTTGGCCTTCTCGAGGATCTCGACGATGCGCCAGCGCTTGCTCGCCGACAGCGGACGCGTCTCCATGATGAGGACGCGGTCGCCGACGCCGGCAGCGTTCTGCTCGTCGTGCGCCTTGAGCTTGTTCGTACGGCGGATGACCTTGCCGTACAGGGCGTGCTTCACGCGGTCCTCGACGGCGACGACGACGGTCTTGTCCATCTTGTCGCTGACGACCAGACCCTCACGGGTCTTGCGGAAACCGCGCTCGGTCTTCTCAGTCACGTTGTTCTCGCTCATCAGGCGCTCTCCACCGTCTCGATACCGAGCTCACGCTCGTGCATCAGGGTGTAGATGCGAGCGATGTCCTTACGGACGGACTTGAGCCGGCCGTTGTTCTCCAGCTGACCCGTGGCCGCCTGGAAGCGGAGCTTGAACAGCTCCTCCTTGGCCTCGCGCAGCTTGCCAACGAGCTCCTCGTTGCCGAGCTCACGCAGCTCGGACGCCTTGGTTCCCGTCGCCATCACGACTCACCTGCCTCGCGCCGAACAATCCGGCACTTCATCGGAAGCTTGTGAGCAGCGCGGGTGAGCGCCTCACGAGCAATCTTCTCGTTCGGGTAGGACAGCTCGAACATGACCCGGCCCGGGTGCACGTTGGCGATCCACCACTCGGGAGAACCCTTACCGGAACCCATGCGGGTCTCAGCAGGCTTCTTCGTCAGCGGGCGGTCCGGGTAGATGTTGATCCAGACCTTGCCGCCACGCTTGATGTGGCGGGTCATCGCAATACGAGCCGCCTCGATCTGGCGGTTCGTCACGTACGCCGGGGTCAGCGCCTGGATGCCGTACTCGCCGAACGTGACCTCAGTACCGCCCTTCGCCATACCACTGCGCTTGGGGTGGTGCTGCTTGCGGTGCTTGACCCTACGAGGGATCAGCATGTCGGTCAGGCCTCCGTTCCGGTGCTCTCGGCCGGAGCGGCGGCGGGAGCGTCGGCCTTGGGGGCCTCGGCACCAGCAGCCTGCTGCGGCTTGCGGCCACCACGGCCGCCGCGCTCGCCACCACGGCCACCACGGCCGGCGGGACGGTCGCCAGCGCCCTGCGCGCCGCGGGCCGGGCGGTTACCCGCACGGGCTGCAGCGTTCTCGGCGCGAACCTCGGCGATGTTCTTGACGTCGCCCTTGTAGATCCAGACCTTCACACCGATACGGCCGAAGGTGGTCTTGGCCTCGAAGAAGCCGTAGTCCACGTTCGCGCGCAGCGTGTGCAGCGGCACACGACCCTCGCGGTAGAACTCGGAGCGGGACATCTCGGCGCCGCCGAGACGGCCGCCACACTGGATCTTGATGCCCTTGGCGCCGGCCTTCATCGTGCCCTGCATGCTCTTACGCATGGCGCGACGGAAGGAGACGCGGGAGGAGAGCTGCTCGGCAACGGCCTGGGCAACCAGCTGAGCGTCAAGCTCGGGGTTCTTGACCTCGAGGATGTTCAGCTGGACCTGCTTGCCCGTGAGCTTCTCGAGGTCACCGCGGATGCGGTCGGCCTCGGCGCCACGGCGGCCGATGACGATGCCCGGACGTGCGGTGTGGATGTCCACACGCACGCGGTCACGGGTGCGCTCGATCTCAACCTTCGAGATGCCGGCGCGCTCCATGCCGGACGTCATCATCCGACGGATGGCGACGTCTTCCTTGACGTAGTCCTTGTACAGCTTGTCGGCGTACCAACGCGACTTGAAGTCGGTGGTGATGCCGAGCCGGAACCCGTGCGGGTTTACCTTCTGGCCCATTACCGGGAACCTTCCTTGCTGCTGACGACCACGGTGATGTGGCTGGTCCGCTTGCGGATCCGGTAGGCACGGCCCTGCGCACGCGGACGGAACCGCTTCAGGGTCGGGCCCTCGTCCACGAACGCCTCGCTGATGAACAGCGAAGTGGCGTCCGGGTGGTTGTAGTTGTGTGCGGCGTTGGCGATGGCGCTGTCAAGCACCTTGCCAACCGGCACGCTCGCGGCCTGCGGGGCGAAACGCAGGACCGCCTGAGCCTCCGTGGCATCCATGCCACGGATAAGGTCCACCACTCGGCGGGCCTTCATGGGCGTGACGCGGATGTACCGCGCCTGGGCCCTGGCTTCCATGGTTGTCCCTTCGGTGTAAGTCATAGTCGTAACCACCCCGCCTTTAGCGGCGCTTCGACTTCCGGTCGTCCTTGACGTGGCCGCGGAAGGTGCGAGTCGGCGAGAACTCGCCGAGCTTGTGGCCGACCATCGACTCGGTGACGAACACCGGGACGTGGGTCTTGCCGTTGTGCACCGCGATGGTGTGACCCAGCATGCTGGGGATGATCATCGAGCGACGGGACCAGGTCTTGATGACGTTCTTGGTGCCGGCTTCGTTCTGGACGTCCACCTTCTTTACGAGGTGGTCGTCGACGAAGGGCCCCTTCTTGAGACTGCGCGGCATCTAAACCCGCTCCTAGCGCTTCTTGTTCGTCTTGCGGCGGCGGACGATGTACTTGCTCGAAGCCTTCTTCGGCGAGCGAGTACGACCCTCCTTCTGACCCCACGGGGAGACCGGGTGGCGACCACCACTGGTCTTGCCCTCACCACCACCGTGCGGGTGGTCAACCGGGTTCATCGCGACACCGCGGACGGACGGGCGAACGCCCTTCCAGCGCATGCGGCCGGCCTTGCCCCAGTTGATGTTCGACTGCTCGGCGTTGCCGACCTCGCCGACCGTGGCGCGGCAGCGCGCGTCGACGAGACGGATCTCACCGGACGGCATACGAAGGTGGGCCATCGTGCCCTCCTTCGCCAGCAGCTGCACGGAGGCACCAGCGGAGCGGGCGAACTTCGCGCCGCCACCGGGACGGAGCTCGATCGCGTGGATCGTGGTACCGACCGGGATGTTGCGGAGCGCGAGGTTGTTGCCGGGCTTGATGTCGGCCGTGGGGCCGTTCTCAATCCGGTCACCCTGCTTGAGAGCCTTCGGCGCGATGATGTAGCGCTTCTCGCCGTCGGCGTAGTGCAGCAGCGCGATGCGCGCGGTGCGGTTGGGGTCGTACTCGATGTGCGCGACCTTGGCCGGCACGCCGTCCTTGTCGTGACGACGGAAGTCGATCACACGGTAGGCGCGCTTGTGTCCACCACCCTGGTGGCGAACGGTGATCCGGCCGGTGTTGTTACGGCCGCCCTTGCTGTGCAGAGGGCGAACCAGCGACTTCTCCGGCGTGGACCGCGTGATCTCGACAAAGTCGGCGACGCTGGAGCCACGACGGCCCGGGGTCGTCGGCTTGTACTTGCGGATACCCATTTCTCAGTCCTCGTCCGATTCCGGACGACTAGACCTCCGTTAGGAGGCCTGGCCGCCGAAGATGTCGATACGGTTGCCCTCGGCAAGGGTCACGATGGCGCGCTTGGTGTTGGCACGCTTGCCGAAACCGGTCTTGGTGCGCTTGCGCTTACCCTGACGGTTGATCGTGTTGACCCCGGTGACCTTGACCGAGAAGACCGCTTCCACGGCCTGCTTGATCTGGGTCTTGTTGGCGCCGGGCGCGACGATGAACGTGTACTTGTTCTCGTCCAGCAGCGCGTAGCTCTTCTCCGAGACAACCGGCTTGATCAGCAGGTCGCGCGGGTCAGTGAAGGTCTTGCTGGTAACGGTCGCCTCAGACATCAGGCGTCGCTCCCTTCGGTCTCATCGGCCTTGGGGCCAGACACGAAGGACTCGAAAGCGGCCTGAGTGAAGACCACGTCGTCAGAGACGATCACGTCGTACGTGTTCAGCTGGCCCGGCTCCAGGATGTGAACCTGGGGCAGGTTGCGGGCGGACAGCCACGCGGCCTCGTCGGCGCGCTCGACGACCAGGAGCAGGTTCTTGCGCTCCGAGATCTTGCCGAACAGCGTCTTGGCGGCCTTCGTGGAGGCGGAACCCTCGACCACGCCGGTGACGACGTGGATGCGGGAGTGACGCGCACGGTCCGAGAGGGCACCGCGGAGGGCGGCGGCCTTCATCTTCTTGGGGGTCCGCTGGGAGTAGTCACGCGGCTGCGGGCCGTGGACAACGCCACCGCCGACGAACTGCGGCGCACGGGTCGAACCCTGGCGCGCGCGGCCGGTGCCCTTCTGGCGGTACGGCTTGCGGCCACCACCACGGACTTCGCCACGACGCTTGGTCTTGTGCGTGCCCTGACGGGCAGCAGCCAGCTGAGCGACAACGACCTGGTGGATCAGCGGAACGCTGGTCTTCGCGTCGAAGATCTCCGCGGGGAGCTCGACGGTACCGGCCTTGTCGCCTGCCGGCGAAAGGATGTCAATGGTGCTCATTACCTCAAGCCCCCTTGGCCGCGGTACGGACCAGGACGAGGCCGCCGTTCGGACCGGGGACCGCACCCTTGATGAGGAGCAGACCCTTCTCCGCGTCAACCGCGTGGATGGTCAGGTTCTGGGTGGTGACACGCTCGTTGCCCATACGACCAGCCATGCGCATGCCCTTGAAGACACGCCCAGGGGTGGCGCAGCCACCGATCGAACCGGGGGAGCGGTGCTTGCGCTGCACACCGTGACCGGCGCCGAGGCCCCGGAAGTTGTGCCGCTTCATGACACCGGCGAAGCCCTTGCCCTTGCTGTTGCCCGTGACGTCGACCTTGACGCCGGACTCGAACACCTCAGCAGTGATCTCCTGGCCGAGCGTGTACTCGCTGGCGTCGGAGGTGCGGAGCTCCACCAGGTGGCGGCGCGGGGTCACGTCGGCCTTGGCGAAGTGGCCCTTGAGGGGCTTGTTCACCTTGCGCGGGTCGATCTCGCCGAAGGCGATCTGGACCGACTCGTAGCCGTCGATGTCGTTCGTACGGACCTGGGTAACGACGCAGGGTCCGGCCTTGACCACGGTCACCGGGACGACACGGTTGTTCTCGTCCCAGACCTGGGTCATGCCGAGCTTCTCGCCCAGGACGCCCTTGATCTGCTTTGCCATCTTCTCGACGCCTCTCAGAGCTTGATCTCGATGTCAACGCCGGCCGGAAGGTCCAGGCGCATCAGCGAGTCAACGGTCTTGGGGGTCGGGTCGAGGATGTCGATCAGGCGCTTGTGCGTGCGCATCTCGAAGTGCTCGCGCGAGTCCTTGTACTTGTGCGGCGACTTGATGACGCAGTACACGTTCTTCTCAGTGGGCAGCGGCACCGGGCCCGCGACCGACGCACCAGTGCGCGTCACCGTCTCGACGATCTTCTTCGCCGAGGAATCGATGACCTCGTGGTCGTAGGCCTTGAGCCGGATGCGGATCTTCTGTCCCGCCATGGCTACTCCGTAGTCCTGTCTGTATGTGGAAACGCTCTGGCTCCCGGTCGGCTGCGGAACGGATCCCGCTGCCTCTCCTCCGACCCACGCGGTCGGGCGTGTCGCACTCCCTCTACAGAAAATTCCCATACGGAAATTCCCTCGTCCAAGGGGGTGCGGTCCCTGTGACCGCGATTCGGGGGAGAAACACCCACCGAGTGCCTGGTGGGCACCGTGCTGACGCTTCCCAGAAGATTCCCGTACGTCCGTTCCCATTGCTGCCCCGAGAGGCAGATTAAGAACGACGAGTACTGTGGGACTCGCTTCCGGTCCTCCCGGCGGGAGGCGCGCAGCATCGGCACTCAGCCGAGCAACTTGAGTAGTCTGCCATACGAGGCACGTACCTGGCTAATCGGGCCGAAGAGAATACCCCGCCACGCTCCGTGGTCAAACCAGAGCACGCACTTCGCCCGGCGGGGCGTCTCCCCCGTCCCATCAGGTCCGCGAGACCGTCCCGCAGCCCTCCTCCTCGGCCTGTTCCAGGCCCTGGCTGCGGTCGTACGGGTCCCTGGGCGGCCCGGACGGCGGAGGGCCGTCGGCGGCCGGAGCGTCCCGGAACACCGGGTGCACGTACCCGTCGTAGACGAAGCACTCCGAGTTAGCGATGTCGTACCGGTACGGCCCGACCTGGATCATCCCCGCCTGGACCCGCCATTTGCGGGGATCGGCGAAGGTGAACTCCATCTGCCTGCGCACGATCGTGCGGCTGACCTCCTCGGCCCCGCTCTTCGCCTGGACCAGCGGGTAGACGAAGGTGTAGTCGACCAGGACGTCGACCTGACCCGGGCTCTCGCCGGCCTCGACCGTCATCCGGCCGCGCACCTTCACCACGTCGCCCGCGAGGCGCACCTGAGCGGGGTTGGCACGGGTGAACACCTGCAGCGGGTCCGCTTCGCGGCCCGGGTGGTCCAGGGCTCCCTCCAGCCGGTCCAGCATCGGCCGCTGACCGGGGTCGATCATCTCCAGTGCGGCGGTGGGGCGCTCCCCGCGCAGCGTCGCCGGGTCCAGATTGGCCAGCACCAGGAACTGCTTCGTCCGCTCAAGCCCCTGCGCGACCAGCTCCCGGCTGACCCCGTTGACCGCGGTCGCCTCGGGCAGCTCGATACCGGCGGCGCCGTCGGCCCACTGGAGGGCCGGGGAGCCGCGGAAGGGTTCCTGCAGGGTCGGCTGGTCCGGCGGCGCCGACGGCGGCGGTGTGGTGGGGCGCTCGGACTCTGCGGGCAGCGGACCCTTCCCGGCCTCCTGCCGCGCCTCGGTTTCGCCGGTGAGCCGGTCGATCACCAGCTCGGGCCGTACGGCGATCAGCGCGAGCCCGGCGATGAGGACGACGGCCAGGACGGCCTTGAGCCGCCCCGGGCGCCGGCGCTCCCGCCAGGCGGGGCCGGTCCGCCAGCCCGGCGGCTCCTGGCCCTGTGTGGCACGCAGCCGCTCGGTCACCATCCGTGCCCGCGCGGAGGGCTCCTTCGGCGCGTCCCCCGGCCCCTGGACGGCCTGCTCCAGGAACCGGGCCCACTCCTCGTCGGAGACGCCCGGTCTGTCGTCGTCGTTCTTCCCCATGTCCCTGTCTTCCGTTCCCTGCCCCCACATGCGTGAGGGGCCCCGCACCTTCTGGTGCGGAGCCCCTCACCTGCGGAAAGACGTGTTCACGCCACTAGCTGAAGTACCCCGTGATGTCCGCGATGAGATCCACGGAACCCGAGTTGTTGTAGAAGCTGACCTTCCCGTCCACGACCGGGACGACCACCAGGTTGGGGATCGTGAGACCGGCGGTGAAGTTCAGGTTCGACGCGCTCGTGCGCGTCGTCCCGCTCGGGAAGACCGACACGAAGCTCGCCTCGGTCGGGTTCGTCGCCGTCACGTTCAGCACCACGGCCTTGACGCCGGTCGCCGGGATGCCGCCGACGCCCGCCACGGGCAGCGTGACCACGCCGCCCCCGGTGACCGGGCCCTTGCGGACACCGAGGCCCTCACGGGTGTCCATCAGACGCTGCGGACCGAAGTTCGCGTGCAGGGCGCCCGCGTCGCTGTCGGAGAAGTAGCCCGTGATGTCCGCTATCAGGTCGACGGTGCCCTGGTTGTTGAAGAAGCTGACCTTCCCGTCCACGACCGGGACGACCACCAGGTTGGGGATCGTCTGGCCGGGGGTGAAG
>NZ_JBSGZI010000007.1:0-79519 GCF_053610945.1 Streptomyces sp. NPDC054849 | reverse complement strand
GTTCAGGTTCGACGCGCTGGAGCGGGTCGTGCCGCTCGGGTACACCGACACGAAGCTCGGCTGCGTCGGGTTCGTCGCCGTCACGTTCAGCACCACGGCCTTGACGCCGGTGGCCGGGACGCCGTCGACGCCCGCCACGGGCAGCGTGACCACGCCGCCGGTACCGACCGGGCCCTTCGGGACGCCGAGACCCTCACGGGTGTCCATCAGGCGCTTCGGGCCGAAGTTGGTCTGCGTGGCGCCCTCGGCGGTCGAGGTGAAGTAACCGGTGATGTCCGCTATCAGGTCGACGGAGCCCTGGTTGTTGAAGAAGCTGACGCTCCCGTTGACGACCGGCACGACCACCAGGTTCGGGATCGTCTTGCCCGGGGTGAAGTTCAGGTTCGACGCGCTGGAGCGGGTCGTGCCGCTCGGGTACACCGACACGAAGCTCGGCTGCGTCGGGTTCGTCGCCGTCACGTTCAGCACCACCGCGGTGGGCGTGCCGCCGGTGGCCGCGGCCACCGGCAGGGTGACCACTTCGCCGGTACCGACCGGGCCCTGGCGGACGCCGAGGCCCTCACGGGTGTCCATCAGGCGCTTGGGGGCGAGGGGGACGAACCTGGCACCCTTGACGTCCGCGTCGACCTTGACGGCGAGACTCGTGGAGACCTTGCCGTTCGCGGCGGTCGCGCGGACCCGTACCTCGTGGCTGCCGTCGGTCAGGACCGCCGTCGCCTTGCGGGCCGAGGCATCGGTGACCGCGACGGCCGCGCCGTCGACCAGCACCTCGAACTTGCTCAGCTGGCCGCTGACCGTGCTGGTGGTCCAGTCGACGGTCAGGGCGGCGCCGCTGGGGTAGGCGCCGCCCGGCGTGGCCGGCGCCCCGTTCACCGAGGCGATCTTCAGCTGGGCCGCGGGGCCCGTCTTGCGGAGCGCTTCCAGCTGCGGGTAGAGCGAGTTGCCCGGGCACTGGGTGTTGAAGCCGTCGCGGTGACCCGAGAGCGTCTTGAACTCGTACGTCTGCCCGGCGGTGTAGCTCTTGCCGGTGAAGTTGGTCTGGGTGGCGCCGGCGGTCAGCGTCGTCGTGCCGTTCATGTCGCCGTCGTACTGACCCAGCTTGTAGGCCGCGACCTTGGAGATGCCGTCGAGCGCGGCGGCCGAGGCGCCCGCGTTCGTGTAGTCGCCGAGCACGGAGACGCTCGTCGACTCGGAGTTCCAGCCGTAGGTGTGCGCGCCCTGGACGGGCTGGTCCACACCGCCCTGGCGTCCCTCGAAGATCGTTCCGCACTTGTCGACGAGGAAGTTGTATCCGAGGTCGCGCCACCCGTTGGACTTCACGTGGTAGACGTGCAGACCACGGACGATGGCCGCGGACTCGGAGCACTCGTACGGTGCGGTGGACGCCGTGTGGTGGACGAAGAGCGCCTTGATCTTCGCTCCGGGCAGGTAGACCGGGCCCTCGTCGTTCAGGGTCTCGTCCGCGCCCCACTGCACGCGCGAGACCACGTCCGGCCGCGGGGCGGTCGATTCCGGTCCCGGCGTCGTCGGCGCGGGGTCCACCGCGGGCAGGCCGAAGGCGGCCGGCCCGAGACTCAGGTTGCCCTTCTTCTTGGCCTTCGCGGCGCCGGCGCCCGGGTCCACGAGGTTCAGTTCCATGCCGGCGGGCAGTTCGGAGCCGGCGGCCACCCGCACTTCGGCGCCGTCGGACGGGCCCACCCAGACGGGCTCGGTGGCACCGCGCAGGCCGGGGCGCTTGCCGTCGAGGCCGGACTCGGCCTGCTCCAGCACGATCCACTTCGACCACTTGCCGCTGTCGGCGTCGCGGGTGCGGGCCTCGATCTTCCCCTTCACATCGGCCTCGGGGTCGGCCCACGAGACGCCGAGGAGACCGAAGGGCTCCGTGCCCTGCTGCGAAAGGACGGCCTGGCCCTTGCCCTTGGGCTTCAGGGCGAGCTTGTGCAGCTCCCCTGCGACGGGACCCTTCTCGCGGGCGCCGGCGCTGTACGGCGACACCTCTGCCTCGTCGGAGGAGCCCGTGCCGTTGGCGACGCCCTGGATGCCGAGAACCGTCACGACACCGAGCGCGGCGGCCAGTGCCGTCCCGCGCACACGACCTAGTTTCAAGTTGTCCCCAACCCCTGTTGTGACTCCGTCAGAAGTCATCGCTGACCGGCCGGATGCTACTGGCCCCCTCTGTCGGGTCGAACAGGGGGGTGGGTCTCGAACGAACAGGGGTGCGGATACACGAGAGCCCCCGGTCCGCAGCGAACTGCAGCCCGGGGGCCCTCAATTGGGGCGAAGGGTTACTTCTTCGCCTCCTCTTCCTTCTTCTTCTGCTCCATCTTCTGCAGCTCCTCCGGCGGCGCCTTGCGGCCGCAGACGGCCGGCCAGTTCACGGGGTTGATACCGCCGCACCAGATGTACCCGCGGTCGGGGTTCTGGCGCCACTCCCTCGTCACGATGTCCTGGCAGTTCTTGGTCGGTGCGTAGCGCGGGCAGTTGCCGTCGGCCTTCTTGATGATGTGGGCCCGGTAGGCGTCGATGCCCATCGACATCTCGTTGTTCTGCGGCATGTACCGGTTGACCGACCAGGAGGCGCCCATCGTGGCGAACAGCGCGATGGCGCACACCATGCCGGCGGCGAGCTGCGCGACCACGCGCCGGGGAACGACCCGGGCGCCCGGCGCGGCGCCGCTCGGCCGCAGCGTGCGCTCGGCCCAGCCGGAGCCCCGGTAGACCACGGCCATCATGCCGAGGACGGCCAGGATCATCAGGCAGTACATGATGATCCAGGTGGTGCGCGGATAGAGCTGCACGGCCTTGTCGTGCGCCATGTGCGAGGCGAACCAGAAGCGGGCCAGCCAGGCGCCGGCCAGCGTGGCGGCGGCGGTCAGGACCATGATGTTGCGCAGGGCCAGGCCGACGCCCAGGCCCACGGCGAACAGCAGCAGCAGGGCGAAGCCGCTCTGACCCGCCATCTCACCGGCTGCCGGCCAGGTCTGGTACTCCAGCGTGCCGGACCGGTCGGACACCCAGCCCAGCACGTACGCCGGGTCCACGTACACGGCCAGGAAGCCGTAGCGGTCCGGGTGCTGGGAACCGAGCCGGGCCATCTGGTAGATCAGCGGTGCGCCGACGAGACCGGCCGTCAGCAGGGTGACTCCGACGAACGCGGCGGCCCGCTTGACGACCGTCGCACCGGCGCGCCACGGGAAGAGGAACAGCGCCAGCAGGCCGACACCGGGCGCGGCCCAGACGTACCAGCCGGAGTACCACAGGAAGACCACGCCGAAGACGAGGCCGAGGACCGCGCCGCGCAGCAGCGTCCCGCGCAGCGGCCGCTCGCCGGCACGGCGCATCTCGCGCAGGCAGTAGCCGAGCAGCGGCAGCAGCACGAGCATGCTGGCGTGGCTGTACGGACGGATCGGGTCCATGAACAGCACGGCCGACGGCACGGCGATCAGCAGCGCCCAGAACGGCCGGAGCAGCAGCCGCCAGGCCAGGTACGTCATCGGGCCCGCGACGGCGGTGAAGAAGATCTGGAAGTCCTTGAGGGCGAACCCGGTGCCGCCGGGGACGTCGTAGCGGATCTTCGCCCAGACGGCCATCAGACCGGGGAAGAGGGGCGGGTAGATGCCCGACATGCCCTCCCCGCGCAGGAACGAGTTGGCCATGTCGATCAGGGCGCCCGGGTCGCCCTCCTGGCCGCCGAGACCCCAGGGCGTACTGCGCAGGGCGACGACCACGCCGCCCGCCACCACGCCGGTGGCGAGCCCCGCCAGGGCGGCGCACACCAGGCGCTTCGCCACCTGGTGGCGGCGCAGCGTGCCGCGGTAGGCGGTGTACAGCAGGACCGCGAGCAGCGGCAGGCCGAGTACGGCCACGTACTGCTGGAGCTTGGCGAGACCGCTGACCTGCCCGATGCGGACGACCGGGTTCACGCTGATGTGCGTGCTCAGCAGCGTGAACCCGAGGGCCGCCACCATACTGACCACGGCCTCGGCCAGCGGGAGCACCCACCGCCGGGACGGCCACGCCCGGCTCCGCGAGGTGGACGGTCGGCCCTTCCCTTCCGCCGACTCGGCGGGCCGCTGCGTCGGGGCGCCGGCCTCACCGACCTCCCCGGGGGCCAGGTGTGTCATGTCAGTCCGTTCGTGGTGGGCGGTGTCGGCTCAGTTCTGGCCGGAGGTGAACACGTGCTTCGCCAGGGTGCGGGCACCCTCCTTGTGTCCTCGGCGCAGTGCGCCGGGGAGCATGGTGAGCGCGTGCAGGCGGGAGGCGCTGTGGAAGCGCGCCGCGCGGGCCGCCTTCGGCCAGCCGCGGGTCTCCATGCGGTCGGCCACCGCGGAGAAGTACCGTTCGGCCTCGACGAAGCGGGTGCCGGAGAAGGCCTGGACCGAGGACTCGCTGACGGCGTGCCGGCGGTACTGGAAGACGGTGGTGGAGTTGTCGATGACCATCTCCTCGCCGCCTTCGAGCAGGTCGATCACGAGCGCCAGATCCTGGATCACCGAGTAGTCGTCCCGGAAGTTCACCTTGCGCAGCACCTCGCCGCGCCAGGCGATGGACGGGAAGTAGAGCCAGTTGCCGCGCAGCACGCTGGCGGCCAGCTCCTCGCCGCCCATCAGCCGGCGGCCCTTCACCTGCGGGGAGTAGAGCCGCTGCTTGGTGTTGTCCGCCAGTCCCTGCGTCACCCGGCCGTCGCCGTCGATCACCTCGACGCCGGGCTGGACCATGCCGACGCCCGGGTGGGCCCCGATGATCCCGCGGACGGTCTCCAGGTAGTGCGGGTGCAGCAGGTCGTCGCAGCCCATGATGACCACGTAGTCGGCCTCGGAGAGCCGCACGCACTTCTGGAAGTTCTTGGTGATGCCGACGTTCTGCTCGTTGCGCGTGTAGTGCACCCGGTCGTCGCCGAGCTGCTCGAACCAGCCGGGTACGTCCGGCTCCTTGCCGTCGTCGATCACGACGAGGCGGAAGTCCGGGTCCGTCTGCGCCAGGATGCTGCGGACGGCGTCCTGCATCAGCTGCACGTCCCCGTAGTAGGGGAGCATAAAGTCGAAGGTCACCACGGAGCTTCAGGCCTTCACGGAGTCGGAGTCGGCGGCGGCGTCGGCAGAGGCAGCGGAAACGGAAGCGGAAGCGGCGGGGTCGTCCTGCCCGAGGCGCTCGTCGTTGTGCCGCAGGCCCTCGTTGATGGCCACCGTCCGCGCCAGGTCGGTGATCTTCTTC
This sequence comes from Streptomyces sp. NPDC054849, assembly GCF_053610945.1. NCBI lineage: Bacteria > Bacillati > Actinomycetota > Actinomycetes > Kitasatosporales > Streptomycetaceae > Streptomyces > Streptomyces sp. NPDC054849. The sequence goes on along the minus strand of NZ_JBSGZI010000007.1, from coordinate 74,305 downwards.
TCCAGCGAACGGAAGCGCAGGAAGGTGTTGAGCGTGAGGAAGCCCATCGCGAGCACCATCACGTAGAGCACCAGGTCGGTGCCTCGTCCGACGCCGAGCTGCTGGGCGAGCCAGGTGACGTCCGTGGGACGGAGCACCGCGTAGACGTTGACGACGACGAACGCCGAGAACGCTATGCGCTTCCACGCGCGGTTCTTCGCCTGGCCCCAGGTCCGGATGAACATCAGTGCCATGGACACCGAGCCGACGATCAGCAGCAGCTGAATCCAGAAGTACTTCATCGACGCCCACGCTCCCGCAGCGAAATGTCAAAAAGGATGTTGACGCCGTTGATCAGGGACTGACCCTTGGCGCGTGAGTAGTCGGTGTAGAGGATGTCCACCGGTACCTCGGTGACGCGCAGCGAGGAGCCGGCGAGGAAGCCGACCAGTTCGGACGCGTGGGCCATGCCGTTCATGGTGATGTTCAGCTGCTCGGCCGCCTCACGGCCCAGCACCCGCAGGCCGTTGTGCGCGTCGGTGAGCTTCAGCTTGCGCGCGGTCGGGCTGACGGCGGCGGCCGTGCGCAGCACGACCTGCTTGATCCACGGCACTTGGCCGTTCTGTTCGATGAAGCGGGAGCCGAGCACCACGTCGGCCTCGTCGCGGCGCAGCACCGCGACCATCGTCTCGACGTCCTTGGTCTGGTGCTGACCGTCGGCGTCGAAGGTGGCGAAGTAGCGGGCGCCGGGCTGGGCGAGCGCGTACGTGAGGCCGGTCTGCAGGGCCGCGCCCTGGCCGAGGTTGACCGGGTGGCGCACCAGGTGGGCGCCGGTCGTGGCTATGTGCTTGGCCGAGTCGTCGGTGCTGCCGTCGTCGACGACGACGATGTTGGGGAACGTCTTGCGGGCCCCCTCGACCACGTCGGCGATCACCTGGCCCTCGTTATAGGCCGGTATGACCAGCCAGACATCGTCGTAATCGGACACGGTAGCTCCAGCGGAACGGGGCACAAACGAGTGCTCGGTGATCGGTGTGACGTCGGGGGCCGGCACGGTCATTTCCCGACCGCCCCCACACCCGGGCTGCTTGCGTCGGCCAGCTGCCGGGGGCCTTCACCGGCTGCCGCGGCGGCTCCGGGGAAGCTCAGCCTCAGGGCTGCCAGCATAGCGAGCACGGTGGCGAGGGAACCGAGAGCGTAGGCAACGATCACGCGTACGGCCACATCGCCCGGGATCAGGGTGATGCCCACCAGGACCGCGGTACCGACGGCCCAGCAGAGCAGCTGCAGGTTGTGCCGCTTGAATACCATGAGCGCCTGTCCGAGCACCATCGCGAACATGTACGCCACGGTTCCGGCGGACAGCAGGAAGAAGTCGAGGCGGCCCAGCGCTGATTCCTCGACGCCGAAGAGCACCTCGATGAGCCAGGGACCGAGGGCCGTGGCCGGCACGCCGCCGAGCAGGCCGAGCGCTCCGACGACCATGCCGATCCGGCGGAGCATCGCCCAGAAGGCCACCCGGTCGCCGGCCGTGAAGGCGGCGGTCAGGCCGCTGAGCAGCGAGGCCTGGAGCGAGCCGAAGACGAAGAGCGGCACCCGCGCAAGGACCGTCGCGCTCATCAGCGACGCGATCAGCGCGCTGTCGGCGGGAGCCAGCAGCTTGGTGCTCATGACGCCCGCGTTGACGACCACCTGGGACAGCAGGGTCGCGCAGACGAGCAGGCCGAGCCCGTTGCACAGGTCCCGCCAGGCGATCGGCTCTCCCGGTCCGACCGCGCGCAGCAGGGTGGGCAGCGTCACCAGGGTCGCGGCGATGGGCGCCACGGCCAGGATGAGGCTGAAGGCCAGGGCGGAGTGCAGCCCGAACACCGCGCAGCCGAAGGCGAGCACGATCCGCAGGCCGCCGTCGACGGCGAGCTGGGTACCGTACGCGCCGAACCGGCCGAGGCCGGCCAGCACACCGCGGGTGAGGTAGCAGACGGCCATGCCGGTGAACGCCCCGGCGAGCGCCGCCACCAGGGCGCGGTCGCCGTGGAACAACAGGTCCGCGATCGGGCCGGCGCCGAGACCGAGGATGAGCAGGGTCGCACCGAGGATGCCCGCGGTGAGCAGGGCGGCCCGGCGCAGCACCGGGGCGGCGCCCTGGCCCAGGACCACACGGGCGGAGACGATCCGGGTCAGTTCCTGCTCGATGGGGAAGAAGACGCCGATCCCGATGGACATCACGATCGTCCACAGCACCGACACGTTCGCGTAGCCCGCCTCGGGCAGGCTGTGACCGGCCACGCCCAGGTGGACGTACGAGGCCGCGCCGAGCACGACGGTGCCGCCGGCCACCGCGACGGTGCCCGGCGGCAGCGCCGCGCTCAGCTTGTTCAGCAGGGCTTTCATCCCGCTCGGCCGTCCCGCGCCTGGTCGGCCAGTGCGGTGAAGCCGGGAGCGGTCAGCGCCTCGGCCAGCTGTTCGCGCCAGTCGGCCAGCGGGGGCAGCCCGGCCTCGGCCCAGCGGTCGTGCCCGAGCACGCTGAACGCGGGGCGGACGGCGGGGCGGACGTACGCGTCGGAGGTGGTCGGCCGGATCCGCTCGGGGTCGAGGCCGCTCAGCCGGTAGGTCTCCCGGGCCAGCCCCATCCACGTGGTCCGGCCGCCGGCGGTGCCGTGGTAGACGCCGCCCGGGGCCTTGCCGTCGAGCGCGGCCTGGCCGAGCGCGACCAGGTGACGGGCCAGCGCGTAGGACCAGGTGGGCTGGCCGTGCTGGTCGTCGACCACGTCGAGCGAGTCGCGCAGGGCGGCCAGCTTCAGCATGGTGGCGACGAAGTTGTGGCCGTGCTCGCCGTACAGCCAGGCGCTGCGGACGACGTAGCCGTCCTGCGGCAGCACCTCTGCCACGGCCTGCTCGCCGACCAGCTTGGTGCGCCCGTAGGCGTTGACCGGGCCGGTCGCGGCGTCCTCGCGGTACGGCTGCGAGGCGTCGCCGGGCAGCACGTAGTCGGTGGAGATGTGGAGCAGGCGCGCGCCTGCGGCGGCGCAGGCCTCCGCGAGGACGCGTACGGCGGTGCCGTTGACGGCGGTTGCGGCCTCTTCTGCGGTCTCCGCGCCGTCCACGTCCGTCCAGGCGGCGCAGTTGACGACCACCGCGACGTCCTCGACGGCGGCGCGGACCGCGGCCGGGTCGGTGATGTCGAGGTCCGTGCGTCCGAGGCCGACGGCCTCGATGCCGGCGTCCTTGAGCGCGGTCAGGACGTCCTGGCCGAGCATCCCGGCGGCGCCGGTGACGAGCCAGCGCCGTGCGGAGGCGTTCCCGGGGTGCGTGCTCACTTCTGCAGGGCCGCCTTCGCCTTCAGCGGCTCCCACCAGGCGCGGTTCTCGCGGTACCAGTCGATGGTGGCCTTGATGCCGTCCTCGAAGGTGACCTGCGGGACGTAGCCCAGCTCGGCGCCGATCTTGCTGATGTCGATGGAGTAGCGGAGGTCGTGGCCCTTGCGGTCCTCGACCGGCTCGACCATCTCCCAGCCGAGGCCCGCGGCCTCCAGCAGGACGCCGGTGAGCTCCTTGTTGGTGAGCTCGGTGCCGCCGCCGATGTTGTAGACCTCGCCGGCGCGGCCCTTGCGCATGGCCAGGTCGATGCCGCGGCAGTGGTCGGAGACGTGCAGCCAGTCGCGGACGTTGCCGCCGTTGCCGTACAGCGGGACCTTCTTGCCGTCCATCAGGTTCGAGACGAACAGCGGGATGACCTTCTCCGGGAACTGGTAGTGCCCGTAGTTGTTGGAGCAGCGGGTGACGACGACGTCCATGCCGTGGGTGCGGTGGTAGGCCAGCGCCAGCAGGTCGGACGACGCCTTGGAGGCGGAGTAGGGGGAGTTCGGCACCAGCGGCCACTCCTCCGTCCAGGAGCCCTCGCTGATCGAGCCGTAGACCTCGTCGGTGGAGATGTGGACGAAGCGGCCGACGCCGTGCTTGCGGGCGGAGTCCAGCAGGACCTGGGTGCCCACGACGTTGGTCATCACGAACGGGCCCGCGCCGGCGATCGAGCGGTCCACATGGGACTCGGCGGCGAAGTGCACGACGACGTCGTGGCCGGGCATGACCTGGTCGACGGCCTCCGCGTCGCAGATGTCGCCCTTGACGAAGGTGTATCCCGGGTGATCCGCGACCGGCGCCAGATTCGCTTCGACACCGGAGTAGGTCAGCTTGTCGAAGACCGTGATCCGGGCCGAGGCATCTGCACCGAGCTGCTGGCGGACGAATTCTGAACCGATGAAGCCGGCGCCGCCGGTCACGAGGATGCGCATAATACGAAGAGTCTAGCGGCCTGCCGAACGTCACATTCCCTTGGCTCGGCTCCCCCGCATGCTCTCGCATAGGGTTCACCCATGCGTGGAATCCTTTTGGCCGGTGGCACCGGATCGCGACTCTGGCCGTTGACCCGGGCCGTTTCGAAGCAGCTGCTGCCCGTCTTCGACAAGCCGATGATCTATTACCCCCTCTCCACCCTGGTGATGGCGGGCATCAGCGAAATCCTGATCATCACCACCCCGGAAGACCGCGACCAGTTCGAGCGACTGCTCGGCGACGGTTCGCAGTTCGGCCTGCGGCTGGAGTACGCCGTCCAGGAGCGTCCGGAGGGCATCGCCCAGGCGTTCGTCCTCGGTGCCGACTTCATCGGTGACGAGTCCGTCGCGCTCATCCTGGGCGACAACATCTTCCACGGCAGCGGCCTCGGCACCCGCCTCGCCCAGCACACCGGCGCCAAGGGCGGCCGTGTGTTCGCGTACCCCGTGGCGGACCCCACGGCGTACGGCGTGGTCGAGTTCGACGAGAAGGGCCAGGCCATCTCCATCGAGGAGAAGCCGGTCAAGCCCAAGTCCCGCTACGCCGTGCCGGGCCTGTACTTCTACGACAACCAGGTCGTCGAGATAGCCAAGGGCCTGAAGCCCAGCGCCCGCGGCGAGCTGGAGATCACCGCCGTCAACGACGCGTACCTCCAGGCCGGTGAGCTCAATGTCACCATCCTCGACCGTGGTACCGCCTGGCTGGACACCGGCACCTTCGTCTCGATGGTGCAGGCCTCCGAGTTCGTCCGTGTGATCGAGGAGCGTCAGGGCTTCAAGATCGGCTGCATCGAGGAGGCGGCCTGGCGGGCCGGCCTGATCGACTCCGCGCAACTGCGCGCGCTCGCCGAACCGCTGACGAAGAGCGGCTACGGCGACTACCTGCTGACGCTGCTCGACGAGGAGAACGCCCGATGAAGTTCCGCGAGCTCTCCATCGCGGGCGCCTTCGAGGTCACCCCGCAGCTGCACGGCGACCCGCGCGGCCTGTTCACCGAGTGGTACCGCTTCGACCGGCTGGCCGAGGTCGTCGGCCACCCGCTGAACCTGGCACAGGCGAACCTCTCGGTCTCCGCCGCGGGCGTGGTCCGCGGCATCCACTTCGCCGACGTGCCGCGCGGCCAGGCGAAGTACATCACCTGCGTACGCGGCGCCGCGCTCGACGTCGTCGTGGACCTGCGGGTCGGCTCCCCCACCTTCGGTGAGTGGGAGGGCGTCCTCCTCGACGACGTGGACCGCCGTGCCGTCTACATCCCCGAGGGCTTCGGCCACGGCTTCTGCGCGCTGAGCGACGACGCCACGCTGTCCTACCTCTGCTCGGAGACGTACAACCCGACCGGCGAGCACGGCGTGCACCCGCTGGACCCGGAACTGGGCATCGAGTGGCCGGCCGAGGTCCCGCAGCTGTCCGCCCGCGACGAGGCCGCGCCGTCGCTGGCCGACGCCATCGCGTCCGGGCTGCTGCCCGACTACGCCGCCTGTGTCGAGTTCACCGAGTCCCTGCGCGTGAGCTGACCCACCGCCGCACGCGAAGAGGGCCGCACCCCGGACGGGGGTGCGGCCCTCTCTCGTACCCGGCGGTGGTGTGCTCGCCGGGTACGGGCGGCGCGGCCGGCAACGCCGAAGGGCCCCGCCCCACCGCCGAAGCGATGGGCCGGGGCCCTTCAGTGCAACTTGGTGCCCGCTTGAGCGAACTACCAGGTCAGAACTCGAATTACTTCGAGATCTTGGTGACCTGGCCGGCGCCCACGGTACGACCACCCTCACGGATGGCGAACTTCAGGCCCTCCTCCATGGCGACCGGCTGGATCAGCGCGACCGTCATCTCGGTGTTGTCGCCCGGCATGACCATCTCCGTGCCGGCCGGCAGGGTGACGACACCCGTGACGTCCGTGGTACGGAAGTAGAACTGCGGACGGTAGTTGTTGAAGAAGGGGGTGTGACGGCCACCCTCGTCCTTCGACAGGATGTAGGCCTGGGCCTCGAACTCGGTGTGCGGGGTGACCGAACCGGGCTTGATGATGACCTGGCCGCGCTCGACGTCCTCGCGCTTGATGCCACGGAGGAGCAGACCGACGTTCTCGCCCGCCTGGCCCTCGTCGAGGAGCTTGCGGAACATCTCGATACCGGTGACCGTGGTGGTGGTCTTCTCTTCCTTGATACCGATGATGTCGACGGTCTCGTTGACCTTCAGGACACCACGCTCGATACGGCCGGTGACGACCGTACCGCGACCGGTGATCGTGAAGACGTCCTCGACGGGCATGAGGAACGGCTTCTCGGTGTCACGCGGCGGGGTCGGGATGGCCTCGTCGACGGCAGCCATGAGGCCGAGAAGCTTCTCGCCCCACTCCTTGTCGCCCTCGAGGGCCTTCAGCGCGGAGACGCGGACGACCGGAAGGTCGTCGCCCGGGAACTCGTACTCGGAGAGCAGCTCACGGACCTCGAGCTCGACGAGCTCCAGGATCTCCTCGTCGTCCACCATGTCGGCCTTGTTCAGGGCGACGACGATGTAGGGGACGCCGACCTGGCGGGCCAGGAGCACGTGCTCCTTGGTCTGCGGCATCGGGCCGTCGGTGGCGGCGACCACGAGGATCGCGCCGTCCATCTGCGCGGCACCGGTGATCATGTTCTTGATGTAGTCCGCGTGACCCGGGCAGTCGACGTGGGCGTAGTGACGCGCCTCGGTCTGGTACTCGACGTGCGCGATGGAGATGGTGATACCGCGCTGGCGCTCCTCAGGAGCCTTGTCGATCTGGTCGAAGGCCGAGGCCTCGTTCAGGTCCGGGTACGCGTCGTGCAGCACCTTGGTAATGGCGGCCGTGAGGGTCGTCTTACCGTGGTCAATGTGACCGATGGTGCCGATGTTGACGTGCGGCTTAGTCCGCTCGAACTTCGCCTTCGCCACGGGGGTCCTCCTGGAGAGTGGTTCTGTACGCCTTACAGATCGGCGCCAGGTGATCTTTGCTGGAAAGCCGGCCGGTCCCGGGGCAACAAGAGTGTTGCTCCTGTTGCCCCAGAGGCTGCCGGTGACAAGCCTAAAGCGTGAACTCCGAAGAGTTACTCGCCCTTGGCCTTCGCGATGATCTCCTCAGCGACGTTCCGGGGAACCTCGGCGTAGGAGTCGAACTGCATCGAGTAGCTGGCGCGACCCGAGGTCTTGCTGCGGAGGTCTCCGACGTAGCCGAACATCTCCGAAAGGGGCACGAGGCCCTTCACGACGCGAGCGCCGTGACGCTCCTCCATGGCCTGGATCTGGCCACGGCGGGAGTTGATGTCGCCGATGACGTCACCCATGTAGTCCTCGGGCGTGGTGACCTCTACGGCCATCATCGGCTCGAGGAGCACGGGCGAAGCCTTGCGCGCGGCCTCCTTGAAGGCCTGCGAACCGGCGATCTTGAACGCGAGCTCGGAGGAGTCGACCTCGTGGTAGCCACCGTCGAGAAGCGTGACGCGAACGCCCGTCATCTCGTACCCGGCCAGGATGCCGAACTGCATGGCCTCCTGCGCACCGGCGTCGACCGAAGGGATGTACTCCTTCGGGACGCGTCCACCGGTGACCTTGTTCACGAACTCGTACGCCGGACCGTCGGTCTCGGTGATGGGCTCGATCGCGATCTGCACCTTGGCGAACTGACCGGTACCACCGGTCTGCTTCTTGTGGGTGTAGTCGTGACGCTCGACGGCCTTGCGGATCGTCTCACGGTACGCGACCTGCGGCTTGCCGACGTTGGCCTCGACCTTGAACTCGCGCTTCATACGGTCGACCAGCACCTCGAGGTGCAGCTCGCCCATACCGCCGAGGATGGTCTGGCCCGTCTCCTCGTCCGAGTGAACGTGGAAGGAGGGGTCCTCCTCCGCGAGACGCTGGATGGCGACACCCAGCTTCTCCTGGTCACCCTTGGACTTGGGCTCGATGGCGACCTGGATGACCGGAGCCGGGAAGTCCATGGACTCCAGGATCACGGGCGCCTTGTCGTCACACAGCGTCTCACCGGTGGTGGTCTGCTTCAGACCCATGACGGCGACGATGTCACCGGCGCCCACCGCGGCGATCTCCTCACGCTTGTTCGCGTGCATGCGGTAGATCTTGCCGATGCGCTCCTTCTTGCCCTTGACGGAGTTCAGCACCGCAGTGCCGGCCTCCAGGCGGCCCGAGTAAACCCGGACGAAGGTGAGCTTGCCGAGGTGCGGGTCGCTCATGATCTTGAACGCCAGAGCCGCGAGCGGCTCCTCGTCGGAGGGCTTGCGCTTCACGACGACCTCGGCGTCGCGGACGTCGTGGCCCTCGATGGCCTCGATGTCCAGCGGCGACGGCAGGTAGCGGACGACGGCGTCGAGCAGGGGCTGAACACCCTTGTTCTTGAACGCCGTGCCACAGAACACCGCGGTGATCGTGGGCTCGCCCTTGCCCTTGCCCGAGTTCAGGATGATGCGACGCACGGCGGCGTGCAGCTGCTCCACGGACGGCTCTTCGCCGCCGAGGTACAGCTCCATGATCTCGTCGTCGTTCTCGGCGACGGTCTCGATGAGCTTCCCGCGCCACTCTTCAGCGGCCTCGGTGTGCGTGTCGGGGATGTCGACGATGTCGTACATCTCGCCCTTGGTCGCCTCGGCGGACCAGACGAACGCCTTCATGGTGACCAGGTCGACAACGCCCTGGAAGTCCATCTCGGCACCGATGGGGAGCTGCATGACGATCGGAACCGCACCGAGGCGGTCCTTGATCATGTCGACACAGCGGTGGAACTCGGCGCCGGTGCGGTCCAGCTTGTTGACGAAGCAGATGCGCGGCACGCCGTAGCGGTCCGCCTGACGCCAAACGGTCTCGGACTGCGGCTCCACACCGGCGACACCGTCGAACACGGTGACGGCACCGTCGAGGACGCGGAGCGAACGCTCCACCTCGACCGTGAAGTCCACGTGACCCGGGGTGTCGATGATGTTGATGGTGTGGTCGACGTCCTCGAGCGGCCAGTGGCAGGTCGTCGCGGCGGACGTGATCGTGATGCCGCGCTCCTGCTCCTGCTCCATCCAGTCCATCGTGGCAGCGCCGTCGTGGACTTCACCGATCTTGTAAGACACACCGGTGTAGAACAGGATGCGCTCGGTGGTGGTCGTCTTGCCCGCGTCGATGTGAGCCATGATGCCGATGTTGCGCACCTTGGCCAGGTCAAGCGAAGTGGTAGCCATATCGGCTCAGTCTTCTCTCGGTCTCGATGTGGGTTGGGACTACCAGCGGTAGTGCGCGAAGGCCTTGTTGGACTCGGCCATCTTGTGCGTGTCCTCGCGCTTCTTGACGGCAGCGCCAAGACCGTTGGAGGCGTCGAGCAGCTCGTTCATGAGGCGCTCGGTCATGGTCTTCTCACGGCGGGCGCGGGAGTAACCCACGAGCCAGCGGAGGGCCAGGGTCGACTGGCGACCCGGCTTGACCTCGACGGGGACCTGGTAGGTCGCGCCACCGACACGGCGGGACTTGACCTCGAGGGACGGCTTGACGTTCTCCAGCGCGCGCTTCAGCGTGATGACCGGGTCGTTGCCGGTCTTCTCGCGGAGGCCTTCCATGGCGCCGTAAACGATGCGCTCGGCGGTGGAGCGCTTGCCGTTCAGGAGGATCTTGTTGATGAGCGACGTCACCAGAGGAGATGCGTAGACCGGGTCGATGATGACCGGGCGCTTCGGGGCGGGGCCCTTACGAGGCATTCTTACTTCTCCTTCTTGGCGCCGTAGCGGCTGCGGGCCTGCTTGCGGTTCTTGACAGCCTGGGTGTCAAGCGCACCGCGGATGATCTTGTAACGAACACCCGGCAGGTCCTTCACACGGCCACCACGCACGAGCACGATCGAGTGCTCCTGCAGGTTGTGTCCCTCACCCGGAATGTAAGCGGTGACCTCGATGCCGGAGGTCAGACGCACACGCGCGACCTTACGGAGCGCCGAGTTCGGCTTCTTCGGGGTGGTCGTGAACACACGCGTGCAGACGCCGCGACGCTGGGGCGAAGCCTCAAGCGCGGGGGTCTTTGTCTTCTCGACCTTGTCCTGCCGGCCCTTACGGACCAGCTGCTGGATCGTAGGCACTACTTCTCCGGTTTCTGTGTGCCGTGTAGTGAAACTAACCTGGAACATCCCCGACCCACGCGGTCGGGTGTGTCGAACACTGCACGCTCTCACCAAAGTGAGACGGGCGCAGATTGCGGTGTGGTCTTCTCGGCTCTCCGCGGGGTTTGTGTACACGCGGGAGCCCAGGGCACACCCCAGGCACAAGGTCAGAGCGTACCTACCTCACAGAGGTAGGTCAAAACAAATGCCCAGCACGAAAACACACCGTGCGCAAGCCGGACGCGTCCACCCGTACCAGCCACACGGCCGCGTGCCCCCGGGTGGGACCCCGTCGCCGCCTCCGGGAACCGCACGCCTCTGCGACTCCCGGTAACGCGGGGCGGTCCCCGACACCCCCGTATACACCCGCCGCGGCGGACAAGCCACCCCGACCGGACGGCAACGACGCCGGACGAACCCCTCTCCGAGCCCCGCGCCCCCGGCCCGCAGCACCCGGATCGAGTCCCTGGCAAAGGGAAACAACAGGGCCGCAGCGACGGCCTGTTGAGCGGGTCGTTCTACCCAAACGCCCTAAACTGACACCTTGCCCGAGCGCGGCGCGCCCGCGAGTCGATCAGCAGGGAGCAGCACATTGGGGACCCTGGCACCCGAGCCGACCACCGTCGACGCCCGTCCCCCCGCCCCGGCCCGGCCGACGGCCCCGCCCCGGTCCGTACGGTTCCGCGGGCCCCTGCTGGCGTTGTCCCTCACCGCGGCCGCCTTCTGCGCGGCCTGGGTGGCGCGCGGCACCTTCCCCTTCGGCCACACCGGCCGGGCCGTCAACGACCAGGCCAACCAGTACGTGCCCTTCCATCGCGGGCTGTGGGACCTGGCCCACGGGAAGGCCGCCGGCGACCTGCTCTTCACCTGGCACGGCGGCTTCGGCCAGCAGTTCCTGTCCGACTACCACACCTACCTCGGCAATCCCTTCTCCTGGCTGGCCGTCCTCGTGCCGCGGGCCCACGTCGACCTCGCCGTCTTCGCGATCACGCCGATCACGATGGGCACCGCCGCCGCCGTGATGACGGTGTACCTCGGCAAGCTGCACCCCGGCCCGTGGTGGCAGCGGGGCGTGCTCGGAGCCACGTACGGCCTGTGCGGCTGGGCGCTCAGCGACGCCTCGTACATCCCGATGTGGCTGTGGGGCCTGGTCGCGCTCCCGATGCTCGGCATCGCCGTGGAGTGGTGCACGGAGGGGCGCCGCTGGCCTGGCGCGGCCCTGCTGGTCGCCCTCGCCTGGTTCGGGAACTTCTACACCGCGATGATGGCCACGATGGCCGCCTGCGTCCTGCTGGCCGTCCGCCTGGCCGTCCGCGACATGACGGGCGCGCAGCGGCTGCGCGCCCTCTGGAGGGCCGCTACGGCCGCGGGGACGGGATTGCTGCTCACTCTCCCCCTCCTCCTGCCGTCGTTCCTGTCCAGCGGCGCCGCACAGCCCACCAAGGCCGCCGCCTTCGACCCCGTACGGATCGAGATCTTCCTCGCGGGCATGCTCCCGGCGACGCACCTGTGGGGCGGCCGCCCGCGGCTCTACGTCGCCTCGCTCGGCCTGATCCTGGCCGGCGCCTTCGTCTTCAACAGCGCCATCGCCAAGAGGACCCGCCTGGTGTGGGCGGCCGCGACGCTGCTCGTGGTCGCCTCCTTCCAGTTCCCGCCCACGCAGTACGTGTGGCACGGGCTGGCGGTGCCGAACGGCAATCCGTACCGCGAGGCGTTCGTCTTCAGCGGGATGGTCGTGATCGTGGCCTGGCTGGCGCTGGCGCACCGGCCGCGCCCGCTGCACCTGGCCGCGGTCGCCGCACTGCTGGTGGCGGCCACCTTCGTGCTCCGGCGTACCGACGACTTCGGGGGCTGGACCTGGCCGGCCGTGCTCGGCGGCGGGGCTGTCTCACTGCTGGCCCTGGTCCTGCTGCGGCTCGGCGAGAAGCGCCGGTTCCTGATCCCGGTGGCCGCCACCCTGATGATCGGCGTCGTCTTCGCCGAGTCCACGGTCGCCGCGGCGAGCGCCGACGCCCTCCGGGGCCGCGAGCGCTGGGCGAAGCCGATCGCCACCTCGAACCAGTCCATCGGCAACCACTTCGAGGCCGTCCGGGGCGTGGACGGCTGGCCCGCGTACCGGACCGACTCGGGCGCGCCGCAGACCTCGTACAACGACGCCCTGGCCCTGCGCGCGCAGGGCCCGCATTACTACAGCAGCTATCTCCCCGAGGCCACCTACCGGGCGCTGGAGCCCCTCGGCTACGGCTTCAAGAACGACGGCCGGACCTTCTTCGGCGCCGACAACCCGGTACTCGACGCGATCTTCTCGATCGGCGCACGAATCCGCCCGGGGACCGCGCCGGGCACCTGGACCGCCTCGCGGTTCCCGGCTCCCCCGCTGGTCACGGTCCGCACCGGCCCGTACACCTCCCCCCACCCGGCGGACAGCGTCTACGCCCGCCAGGAGAACGTCCTGGGCGCCACCGTCTACCAGGTCCCGCGGGTCACCCGCGGGGGCACCGCCACCGAGCAGACGTACGCCGCCCGGTGCACCCCCGGCTCCGAGGCGTACTGGTACTCCCCCGCCCTCTACGGCACCCTCCGCGCCGACGGCACCGAGAAGCCGCTGGAGGACCGCATGACCGGGGTGACCCCCCTGGGCACGGTCCCCGCCTCGGGCCGGGTCGACGTCACCGTGCAGACCCGGACGAAGGACGCGGACGCGGGCGCACACCCGCTGGGCTGCCTGGACCGGCCGGCGCTCGACACGGCCGTACGCGACCTCACCGCCACCGGCGCCACCTCGGTCCGCACAGCCGGCCACAGCATCGAGGCCACCCTCCCCACGCCGACCGGTGGCACGGCCGTCATCGCCACCACCGCCGTCCCGGGCTGGCAGTGCTCGGCCCCGGCGAAGCCCTTCCACGGCCTGCTCGCGGTGGCCCTCCCCGCGGGCACGGACACGTTCTCCTGCACCTTCACCCCGAAGGGCCTCACCCCGGGCCTGACGGGCGCCACCCTGGCCCTGATGATCCTCATCGGCTCCGGCGTCACCGCCCTCCGCCGCCGCACCTGACCCCGGGGGCCGTCCCCGCTCGGGGACGGCGCCCGGAAAACGAAAAGGCCCCCCGCCGCTCCTCTCGGAGCAGCGGGGGGCTTCTTCTTACGAGCTCTCAGCCGTTGTACGGGCCGTAGTCGTAGTCCTCCAGCGGGACAGCCTGGCCGGAGCCGGTGCCGAAGGGCGAGTAGTCGATGTCGTCGTAACCGACGGCCGAGTACATCGCTGCCTTGGCCTCTTCGGTGGGCTCGACCCGGATGTTGCGGTAGCGGGCGAGGCCCGTACCGGCCGGGATGAGCTTACCGATGATGACGTTCTCCTTGAGGCCGATCAGGGAGTCGGACTTGGCGTTGATCGCCGCGTCCGTCAGAACCCTGGTCGTCTCCTGGAAGGACGCCGCCGACAGCCACGACTCGGTCGCGAGCGAGGCCTTGGTGATACCCATCAGCTGCGGGCGGCCGGAGGCGGGGTGACCGCCCTCGGTGACCACACGACGGTTCTCGGTCTCGAACTTCGACCGCTCGACCAGCTCGCCCGGCAGGAGCTCCGCGTCGCCGGACTCGATGATCGTCACGCGGCGCAGCATCTGCCGGATGATGATCTCGATGTGCTTGTCGTGGATCGACACGCCCTGCGAGTTGTAGACCTTCTGGACTTCGCCGACCAGGTGGACCTGGACGGCACGCTGGCCGAGGATGCGCAGCACGTCGTGCGGGTTGGTGGCACCCATGGTGAGCTTCTGGCCCACCTCGACGTGGTCGCCCTCGTGCACGATGACCTTGGCGCGCTTCGAGATCGGGAACGCCGTCTCGTCGCTGCCGTCGTCGGGCGTGATGACGATCTTCTTCGTCTTCTCGGTCTCCTCGATCCGCACGCGGCCGGCGGCCTCGGAGATCGGGGCGACACCCTTCGGGGTACGGGCCTCGAAGAGCTCGACGACACGCGGCAGACCCTGCGTGATGTCGTCACCGGCCACACCACCGGTGTGGAAGGTACGCATCGTCAGCTGGGTACCGGGCTCACCGATGGACTGGGCGGCGATGATGCCGACCGCCTCACCGATGTCGACCAGCTTGCCGGTGGCGAGCGAGCGTCCGTAGCAGAAGGCACAGGTGCCGACCGCGGACTCACAGGTCAGGACCGAGCGGGTCTTGACCTCCTCGACGCCGTTGGCGACCAGGGCGTCGATGAGCACGTCACCGAGGTCGACGTTGGCCGGCGCGATGACCTTGCCGTCGATGACGACGTCCTCGGCCAGCATGCGGGCGTAGATCGAGGTCTCGACGTCGTCGGCCTTGCGCAGCACGCCGTCCTCGCCGCGAACGGCGATCTTCAGCTTCAGACCGCGCTCGGTGCCGCAGTCCTCCTCGCGGATGATCACGTCCTGCGAGACGTCCACCAGACGACGGGTGAGGTAACCCGAGTCGGCGGTACGCAGGGCGGTGTCCGCCAGACCCTTACGGGCACCGTGCGTGGAGATGAAGTACTCCAGAACGGTGAGGCCCTCACGGAAGGACGCCTTGATCGGACGCGGGATGGTCTCGTTCTTCGCGTTCGACACCAGACCACGCATACCGGCGATCTGTCGCATCTGCATCATGTTTCCTCGGGCACCCGAGTCAACCATCATGAAGATGGGGTTGGTCTTGGGGAAGTTCGCGTTCATCGCCTCGGCAACCTCGTTGGTCGCCTTGGTCCAGATCGCGATGAGCTCCTGCGTGCGCTCGTCCTTGGTGATCAGACCGCGCTCGTACTGCTTCTGGACCTTCTCGTCCATCGCCTCGTAGCCCGCGACGATGGCCTTCTTGGCCTCGGGCACGACGACGTCGGAGATGGCCACGGTGACGCCCGAACGGGTCGCCCAGTGGAAGCCGGCCGCCTTCAGGTTGTCGAGCGTCGCCGCCACGATGACCTTGGGGTAGCGCTCCGCCAGGTCGTTGACGATCTCGGAGAGCTGCTTCTTGCCCACCGAGTAGTCGACGAACGGGTAGTCCTCGGGCAGCAGCTCGTTGAAGAGCGCGCGACCCAGGGTCGTCTTCAGACGGAAGCTGTCGCCCGGCTGGAACTCCTGCTCGCCCTCTTCGGCGACCGGCGGCACCCAGCCACGCGGCGGGATGGTGCCCACCGGGAAGCGGATGTCGACGGACGACTGCAGCGCGAGCTCGCCGTTGTCGAACGCCATGGTCGCCTCGGCCGTGGAGCCGAACGCGCGGCCCTCGCCCTTGGTGTCACGGAGCTCACCGTCGGTGGTCAGGAAGAACAGACCGAGGACCATGTCCTGGGTCGGCATCGTGACCGGACGGCCGTCGGCCGGCTTGAGGATGTTGTTCGAGGACAGCATCAGGATGCGGGCCTCGGCCTGCGCCTCCGCGGAGAGCGGCAGGTGCACGGCCATCTGGTCACCGTCGAAGTCCGCGTTGAACGCGGTGCAGACGAGCGGGTGGATCTGGATGGCCTTGCCTTCGACCAGCTGGGGCTCGAAGGCCTGGATGCCGAGGCGGTGCAGCGTGGGCGCACGGTTCAGCAGGACCGGGTGCTCGGCGATGACCTCTTCGAGCACGTCGTACACGACCGTGCGGCCGCGCTCGACCATGCGCTTCGCCGACTTGATGTTCTGCGCGTGGTTCAGGTCGACCAGGCGCTTCATCACGAACGGCTTGAAGAGCTCCAGCGCCATGGCCTTGGGCAGACCACACTGGTGCAGCTTCAGCTGGGGACCGACGACGATCACGGAACGCGCGGAGTAGTCCACGCGCTTACCGAGAAGGTTCTGACGGAATCGACCCTGCTTGCCCTTCAGCATGTCGCTGAGGGACTTCAGGGGACGGTTACCGGGACCGGTCACCGGACGACCACGACGACCGTTGTCGAAGAGGGCGTCCACGGCCTCCTGAAGCATGCGCTTCTCGTTGTTCACAATGATCTCGGGGGCACCGAGGTCGAGGAGACGCTTCAGACGGTTGTTGCGGTTGATCACGCGGCGGTACAGGTCGTTCAGGTCGGAGGTCGCGAAGCGGCCACCGTCCAGCTGCACCATCGGACGCAGGTCCGGCGGGATGACCGGCACGCAGTCGAGCACCATGCCCTTGGGCTTGTTGCTCGTCTGCAGGAACGCGGAGACGACCTTGAGGCGCTTGAGCGCACGGGTCTTCTTCTGGCCCTTGCCGGTACGGATGATCTCGCGGAGGCGCTCGGCCTCCTCCTCGAGGTCGAAGGACTCCAGGCGCTTCTGCAGCGCGGCGGCGCCCATGCAGCCGTCGAAGTACGTGCCGAAGCGGTCACGCAGCTCGCGGTAGAGCAGCTCGTCGCCCTCGAGGTCCTGGACCTTGAGGTTCTTGAAGCGGGCCCACACCTCGTCGAGGCGGTCGATCTCGCGCTGGGCGCGGTCACGCAGCTGCTTCATCTCGCGCTCGGCGCCTTCGCGCACCTTGCGGCGTACGTCGGCCTTCGCGCCCTCGGCCTCAAGCTCGCCCAGGTCGGTCTCGAGCTTCTTGGCCCGGCCTTCGAGGTCCGCGTCACGGCGGTTCTCGATCTGCTGGCGCTCGACGGAGACGTGCGCCTCCAGGGACGGGAGGTCGCGGGTGCGGCGCTCGTCGTCCACGAACGTGATCATGTACGCGGCGAAGTAGATGACCTTCTCGAGGTCCTTCGGCGCGAGGTCCAGCAGGTAGCCCAGGCGCGACGGGACGCCCTTGAAGTACCAGATGTGGGTGACGGGAGCGGCAAGCTCGATGTGGCCCATGCGCTCACGGCGCACCTTGGCGCGCGTGACTTCGACGCCACAGCGCTCACAGATGATGCCCTTGAAGCGGACACGCTTGTACTTGCCGCAGTAGCACTCCCAGTCCCGGGTAGGACCGAAGATCTTCTCGCAGAAGAGTCCGTCCTTCTCGGGCTTGAGGGTGCGGTAGTTGATGGTCTCCGGCTTCTTGACCTCGCCGTGCGACCAGGTTCGGATGTCGTCCGCGGTGGCAAGGCCGATCCGCAGCTCGTCGAAGAAGTTGACGTCGAGCACTGTGCGTCAATCCCTCTTTCGGGGTCGAGTCTCAATCATGGTCTGAACGGTCCCGGGGATGACGGGGGGCTCTTGAGCGAGCCCCCCGTCAGGCCCGTCAGACCTCTTCGACGCTGCTCGGCTCACGCCGGGACAGGTCGATACCGAGCTCCTCCGCCGCGCGGAAGACGTCCTCGTCGGTGTCGCGCATCTCGATGGACATGCCGTCCGAGGACAGCACCTCCACGTTGAGGCAGAGCGACTGCATTTCCTTGATGAGCACCTTGAAGGACTCGGGAATGCCCGGCTCGGGGATGTTCTCGCCCTTGACGATGGCCTCGTAGACCTTCACGCGGCCGGTCACGTCGTCGGACTTGATCGTCAGCAGCTCCTGGAGGGCGTAAGCGGCGCCATAAGCCTCGAGCGCCCACACCTCCATCTCACCGAAGCGCTGGCCACCGAACTGCGCCTTACCACCCAGCGGCTGCTGCGTGATCATCGAGTACGGACCGGTCGACCGAGCGTGGAGCTTGTCGTCGACCAGGTGGTGGAGCTTGAGGATGTACATGTACCCGATCGAGATCGGGTCCGGGAACGGCTCGCCGGAGCGGCCGTCGAACAGACGCGCCTTGCCGGACGGGAGGACCAGGCGGTCCCCGTCACGGTTCGGGATGGTGTGCTCGAAGAGGCCGGCGAGCTCGTCCTCGCGGGCACCGTCGAACACGGGGGTGGCGACGTTGGTACCGGGCTCGACACGGTCGGCACCGATGACCTTCAGACGCTCGGCCCACTCCTCGCCGAGCCCGGAGACGTCCCAGCCGCGGCTGGCGAGCCAGCCGAGGTGGATCTCCAGGACCTGTCCCGGGTTCATTCGGGACGGGACACCCAGCGGGTTCAGGATGATGTCGACCGGCGTGCCGTCCTCAAGGAAGGGCATGTCCTCGATCGGAAGGATCTTGGAGATGACACCCTTGTTGCCGTGGCGGCCGGCGAGCTTGTCACCGTCGGTGATCTTGCGCTTCTGGGCGACGTAGACGCGGACCAGCTGGTTCACGCCCGGAGGAAGCTCGTCGCCCTCCTCACGGTCGAAGACGCGGACACCGATGACCTTGCCGATCTCACCGTGAGGGACCTTGAGCGAGGTGTCACGCACCTCGCGGGCCTTCTCACCGAAGATCGCGCGGAGCAGGCGCTCCTCCGGGGTCAGCTCGGTCTCACCCTTGGGCGTGACCTTGCCGACCAGGATGTCGCCCGCGACGACGTCCGCACCGATGCGGATGATGCCGCGCTCGTCGAGGTCCGCGAGGACCTCCTCGGAGACGTTCGGGATGTCCCGGGTGATCTCCTCGGGGCCGAGCTTGGTGTCACGGGCGTCGACCTCGTGCTCCTCGATGTGGATCGAGGAGAGGACGTCGTCCTGCACGAGGCGCTGCGACAGGATGATCGCGTCCTCGTAGTTGTGACCTTCCCACGGCATGAACGCGACGAGCAGGTTCTTGCCGAGGGCCATCTCGCCCTCTTCGGTCGCCGGTCCGTCGGCGAGGACCTGGGACTCGATGATCCGGTCGCCCTCGTTGACGATGACCTTCTGGTTGACCGAGGTGCCCTGGTTCGAGCGGGAGAACTTGGCGACGCGGTACGTGGTGTACGTGCCGTCGTCGTTGGCGACGGTGATGTAGTCGGCCGAGACCTCCTGGACCACACCGTCCTTCTCCGCACGGATCGAGTCACCGGCGTCGACCGCACAGCGGTACTCCATGCCGGTGCCGACGAGCGGGGCCTCCGCCTTGATGAGCGGAACGGCCTGGCGCATCATGTTCGCGCCCATGAGGGCACGGTTGGCGTCGTCGTGCTCCAGGAAGGGGATCATCGCGGTCGCGACGGACACCATCTGGCGCGGGGAGACGTCCATGTAGTCGACGTCGTCGCCGGCGATGTAGTCGATCTCGCCGCCACGACGGCGCACCAGCACGCGGTTCTCGGTGAAGCGCATGTCCTCGGACAGGCCGGCGTTGGCCTGGGCGATGACGAAGCGGTCTTCCTCGTCGGCCGTCAGGTAGTCGACCTCGTCGGTGACGACGCCGTCGATGACCTTGCGGTACGGGGTCTCCACGAAGCCGAACGCGTTGACGCGGCCGTAGGAGGCGAGCGAGCCGATCAGACCGATGTTCGGGCCTTCAGGGGTCTCGATCGGGCACATGCGGCCGTAGTGCGACGGGTGAACGTCACGGACCTCGAAGCCGGCCCGCTCACGGGACAGACCGCCGGGGCCCAGCGCCGACAGGCGGCGCTTGTGGGTCAGACCCGACAGCGGGTTGTTCTGGTCCATGAACTGCGACAGCTGGCTGGTGCCGAAGAACTCCTTGATGGAGGCGACGACCGGCCGGATGTTGATCAGGGTCTGCGGCGTGATGGCCTCGACGTCCTGAGTCGTCATGCGCTCGCGGACGACGCGCTCCATACGAGCCAGACCCGTGCGGACCTGGTTCTGGATGAGCTCGCCGACGTTGCGCAGACGACGGTTGCCGAAGTGGTCGATGTCATCGGTCTCGACCACGATCGAACGGCCGGACTCGCCGGTCGTCTCGGTCTCGCCGGCGTGCAGCTTGACCAGGTACTTGATCGTCGCGATGACGTCGTCGGTGGTGAGCACACCGGCGTCGAGCGGCTCGTCGGCGCCGAGCTTCTTGTTCACCTTGTAGCGGCCGACCTTCGCGAGGTCGTAGCGCTTCGGGTTGAAGTAGAGGTTCTCGAGCAGCGTCTGAGCGGCCTCGCGGGTCGGCGGCTCGCCCGGGCGCAGCTTGCGGTAGATGTCGAGCAGCGCGTCGTCCTGACCCTGGGTGTGGTCCTTCTCCAGGGTGGCGCGCATGGACTCGTACTCGCCGAACTCCTCGAGGATCTGCTCGGTGGTCCAGCCGAGAGCCTTCAGGAGGACGGTGACGGACTGCTTGCGCTTGCGGTCGATGCGGACACCGACCATGTCGCGCTTGTCGATCTCCATCTCCAGCCAGGCACCCCGGGACGGGATGATCTTGGCGGAGAAGATGTCCTTGTCGGACGTCTTGTCGATGGAGGAGTCGAAGTAGACACCAGGGGAACGGACAAGCTGCGACACGACGACACGCTCGGTGCCGTTGATGACGAAGGTGCCCTTGTTGGTCATGAGCGGGAAGTCGCCCATGAAGACCGTCTGAGACTTGATCTCTCCGGTCTCGTTGTTCGTGAACTCGGCCGTGACGAACAGCGGAGCCGCGTACGTGAAGTCGCGCTCCTTGCACTCGTCGACAGAGTTCTTCGCCGGCTCGAAACGGTGGTCGCGGAAGGTCAGCGACATCGACCCGGAGAAGTCCTCGATCGGCGAGATCTCCTCGAAGATCTCTTCCAGACCGGACTTGGTGGGGACGTCCTGTCCACTCTCAAGCGCCGACTCGACGCGAGACTTCCAGGCAGCATTGCCGAGAAGCCAGTCAAAGCTCTCGGTCTGCAGCGCCAGGAGGTTCGGAACCTCGAGGGGCTCCTTGATCTTTGCAAAGGAGATGCGCAGCGGGGCGGTGCTGGCACCGTTGTTCGTATTGGTCGAGGCGTTGCGCGAGGCGGCCAAGAGGGGGTCCTTCCGAGGGCTCGGACTCACTACGCGCGTACCGGTCCCAGCAGACACAGAAGACAAGCCCCCCGAATCCAGCTGAAAGGCCGGGTCAGGGCGGATCAATCAAGTGTGCTCAAGCGTGGGCATGTCCCTGGCGACGGGCAGGGGACAGCTAACAGGCAGCGCAAAGGGTCAGTGTAGCCACTCGGCTCACTGATGTCCAGACCAGGTTTCCGGAAACCGGCAACAGGCCTTCCCCAACTCGTTCAACCGACACCGTGTTCATCCAACACCGCGTCCAACGCTGCGGCTCTCGTACACAGAGCGCGTATCAGTACTGCCCTCTTCGTAGTCGATCCATGCCTCAGATCTCGGATCGAGGTGGTCGACCTCTCGACGGGTCTGAGAATTGCGCGCCACGTCCCGTTCGTCAAGGCCCCCTGCTCCGAGCGGATCATCTTTCGACCCAGCCTCGAGGCAACGAAGATCACCCTACTCCCCAACGAGACCAGGGCAAGTCAGGCACTGCGGGTACGCCAAAGGGCGACCACCCTTACGGGTGATCGCCCTTGGTTGAGGCCTCAGGAAGGCCCCAGAGGTGTTACTTGACCTCGACAGCCGCGCCGGCAGCCTTGAGGGACTCGGCGGCCTTGTCAGCGGCCTCCTTGGCGACCTTCTCGAGGACGGGCTTCGGGGCGCCGTCCACGAGGTCCTTGGCCTCCTTGAGGCCCAGGGAGGTCAGCTCGCGCACGACCTTGATGACCTGGATCTTCTTGTCGCCGGCACCGGTGAGGATGACGTCGAACTCGTCCTGCTCCTCGGCGGCCTCGGCCGGGGCACCCGGGCCCGCGGGGCCGGCAACGGCGACGGCCGCGGCGGCGGTGACGTCGAACTTCTCCTCGAAGGCCTTCACGAACTCAGAGAGCTCGATGAGGGTCATCTCCTCGAACTGGGCGAGGAGGTCGTCCTGAGAGAGCTTCGCCATGATGGGCGATCCTTCCACTAATTCGGCAGGTGCCGGATGTATATAGAGGCGGGCGTAACGGCCCGCTACGACCCACGCACTAGGCGGCGTGGATCAGTGCGCGAGCCGAATTACTCGGCACCGCCCTGCTCGGCGAGCTTGACGCGAAGCGCTTCCGCGGTGCGGACGAACTTCGACGGCAGCGCCTGGAAGAGCGAGGCAGCCTGAGACTGCTTGCCCTTGAACGCGCCGGCCAGCTTGCTGAGCAGAACCTCGCGGGACTCGAGGTCCGCAAGCTTCTTGATCTCATCGGCGGTGAGCGCCTTACCATCAAGGACACCCGCCTTGATGATGAGATTCGGGTTGTCCTTGGCGAAGTCACGCAGGCTCTTCGCCGACTCCACCGGGTCACCGGTGATGAAGGCGACCGCGGTCGGACCAGCGAAGTGCTCGTCCAGCGCGGTGATCCCGGCCTGGTTGGCCGCAATCTTGGTCAGCGTGTTCTTCACCACGGCGTACTGGGCGTTCTCACCGAGCGAACGACGCAGCGTCTTGAGCTGCGCAACGGTGAGACCCCGGTACTCGGTCAGCACGGCGGCGTTCGAGCTCTGGAACTGGTCCGTGAGCTCGGCTACCGCGGCAGCCTTGTCGGGCCTTGCCATAGAGCGTCGGCCTCCTTCCGGGTGATGAGGACCGCTCAGAAGGGGCTGAACAAAACGAAACGCCCCGGCGCAAGCGCACGGGGCGTAAGCTCGACCGAATCACTCCGGGAGCTTCTCCACGAACACCTGCGCAGGACGTCCGCACTCAGCGGATCCTTCGGCCGCCGCACCCTTGCGAGCACGGCAACGACCAGCGGTCTTTGGCTTCTGGTGAAGCGTACGTGAAGCGGTCGACCCAAGGCAAATCGCCCTCAGGACCGCTTCAAACCTCCCAGTCCGGCGTCCTTCAGCGTCTGGTCGGCCTCCTCCAGCGTCCGCTCGGTCTCCTTGCGGCTCTCCTCGATGCCCTTCATGACCGCGTCGAAGTCGGCCACCTGGTCCGCGGGCGGCGCGACGACCGGCTGGGCCGTCCCGTAACCGGAGAACTTCGCCGAGACCGTCGTGGTGCCGGTGCCGATCGTCCGTACCGTGTCGACGCGGACGGGATGGCCGTCCTTGCCGATCCACAGGTCCACTTCCAGGCGGGTGACGTCCTTCACCGCCTCGCGGAGGTACTGGCGGTTCGCCGCCTCCATCACCTTGGTGGCCTCGTCAGCCTTGAGGAGGTCCGCGTTGGTGAAGCTGCCCTTGAAGTGCCGGGCCTCGACCCCGTCGGGCTGCTCCGCGCCGACGAGCGTGAGCTTGTCCTGGCCCAGGAGCAGCGCGAGGTACTCGGCCGGGTCGTCGTTGAGCCGGTACCGGGGCTTGCCGTCCTTGTTCAGGTTCATCTTCATCCAGGACTTGCCCTGCACGGGCTTGTCGCTGTGGGTGTAGATGTCGTCGCCGATCAGGATCTGATCGCCCTTGCCCTCGCCCTGGTCCCGGATGGCCGTGGTCGCCGGGTACCAGCCCTTCGTCCCCGTGATCCGCTCCGGCTTGCCGGAGCTGCCGGTGATGGTCATGTCCATCGTGGCGAACTTGGCCGGCACGGTCTTCAGGTACGAGGCCTTCACCGCGTCCGCGGGCGTCTGCTCGGCCTGCGCGGCCTTGCCCCCGTCCGGCTTCCCCTCATCCCCCGTGCCGGCCTTGCCGCCCCCGCAGGCCGTGAGGCCGCCCATGAGCAGTGCGGCCCCCGCCGCGCCGACGCACAACCGCGTCAGGACAGCCGTGTTCATTTGTTCTCCCCCATGTGCCTGTTTCTGTACTGCGGTGGTGCGGCGCCGATCAGGCGGTGCCCTCGGAGTCCTTCATCATCTCGGCCAGGTCCATGACCTGGTCGGCCGGCGGCGCGGTGATCTCGACCGGCTTGTTGAAGTCCAGGAACTTGATGGTGATGTCCATCGGGCCGGAGGTGCCGGTACCCCGGGTGCGGACCTGCTTGGCCTGGTCGGCCTCGTCGATCCAGATGTCCATGACCAGGCTCTTGATGCCCTCGTCCTCCAGCGCCTTGATGTTCTTCTCCTGGCGCTCCTTGGTCTCGGGCGCGGCGGAGGCGCTGGCGGCCCGCATCTCGTCGAGCGTGACGGTGCCGGTGAGGTGCGTCGTCTTCTGGCCGTCGATGGTCTCCTCGCCGACCTTCTTGAGGTCCTTGGCGGCGCTCAGGCTGTCGGCCGAGTCGCCCGGGTTCTGGCCCTGCTGGGCCGAGCCGAGCGAGTCCAGCTGCTTGGCCTGCTCAGGAGCCAGGGTCTTGAGGTCGAACTTCAGCCACTTGTCCCCGGAGCCCATGTACATGGCACCGTCGATCAGGCGGATGCCGACCTTCTCGCCCGGCTTCTCGGGAGAGTCCATCGTCATCGTCATGCCCACGGTGGGCTTGAGCCGCATGGAGACCTCGCCGGTGACCTTCTGCCCCGCGGCCTCGCCGACCATGGTGTAGCGCAGGGAGGTGATCTCCTCCGACTTCTTCTTCGTCTTCTGCAGGTACGCGGCCGGCGCGACCTCCGCCGGCTTCTCCGCCGCCTTGGACGGGGCCGAGGGGGCCCCGTTGTCCTTCTTCGCGTCTTTGCCGTCCTCGCACGCCGTGGCGCCCCCCACGAGCAGGACGGCGGCCAGGAGCGCGCCGGTGGTCTTCTTGCGGTACGTGTTCATGCGTTTCCCCACCCCGTTGTGCCGGTCGGTCAGACCGGCTCGGCGACTTTTGCCGACAATCACCCTACGTCGAGCCTCTGACACTAATCGCACAGGGTTCGCACAGCACTTGAGAATTCGCGCAGCGCGCACAAGAAGGCAGCGCTCACACAAGAAAACGGGCCCCCCGCCCCGGAAAGGGGGCAGAGGGCCCGTTCAGCCACTCAGCGAGCCGTCAGGCTCAGACAGCAGCCGGGTCTTCCTCGACGAGGAGGTTCCGGGTGCGGTTGGAGTCCAGCTGGATGCCGGGGCCCATGGTGGTGCTCAGGGCGGCCTTCTTGATGTAGCGGCCCTTCGCGGCGGACGGCTTCAGACGGAGGATCTCGTCCAGGGCCGCGCCGTAGTTCTCGACCAGCTGCTCATCGGAGAAGGAGACCTTGCCGATGATGAAGTGCAGGTTCGAGTGCTTGTCGACGCGGAACTCGATCTTGCCACCCTTGATCTCGGTGACAGCCTTCGCGACGTCCATCGTGACGGTGCCGGTCTTCGGGTTCGGCATGAGGCCACGGGGACCGAGCACGCGGCCGAGGCGGCCGACCTTGCCCATGAGGTCCGGGGTGGCCACAACGGCGTCGAACTCGTTCAGGCGGTTGCCCTTGGCGATCTCGTTGATCAGCTCGTCGTCGCCGACAATGTCGGCGCCGGCGGCTTCCGCGGCCGCAGCACGGTCACCGGTCGCGAAGACCAGGACCCGGGCGGTCTTGCCGGTGCCGTGCGGGAGGTTCACGGTGCCACGCACCATCTGGTCGGCCTTGCGCGGGTCTACACCCAGGCGGAAGGCGACCTCGACGGTGCTGTCGAACTTGGTCGCGGAGGTCTCCTTGGCGAGACGGACGGCCTCGAGCGGGGCGTACAGCTTGTCCCGGTCGACCTTGGCGTCCGCAGCGCGGAGAGTCTTGCTGCGCTTCACTTCTGCTCCTGTGTTGTTTCTTCAGGCGTGGAGTCGTGGTGCGGACCAGCGCTTGGCCCTACCACTGGTGGTGCTGGAGGGTGGCTGGATCAGCCTTCGACGGTGATGCCCATCGAGCGCGCGGTGCCGGAGATGATCTTCACGGCGGCGTCGATGTCGTTGGCGTTCAGGTCGGGCATCTTCAGCTCGGCGATCTCCTTGACCTGGGCGGCCGTGAGCTTGGCAACCTTGGTCTTGTGCGGCTCGCCGGAGCCCTTCTCCACGCCCGCGTGCTTCAGGATGAGGCGCGCGGCCGGCGGAGTCTTGGTGATGAAGGTGAAGGAACGGTCGTCGTAGACCGTGATCTCCACCGGCACGACCATGCCACGCTGCGACTCGGTCGCGGCGTTGTAGGCCTTGCAGAACTCCATGATGTTGACGCCGTGCTGACCGAGCGCGGGGCCGACCGGCGGAGCCGGGTTGGCCGCACCGGCCTTGATCTGGAGCTTGATGAGCCCCGTGATCTTCTTCTTCTTGGGAGGCATTGCTCTCTCCGGGTCCTAGTGAGAGTTTTTCGCCGCCAACCGGTCATCCGGATGGAGGCATACCGCACCACGATAACGGGTATCGGTGCGGGGCTGAAAACCGAGCAGGTCAGACCCCCCTTTACGGGGCGATCTGACCTGTCCGGAAGCTGTGGCTCAGAAGCCGTGATGCACGCGAAGGTGGATCAGTTCTTCTGGATCTGGTCGAAGCTGAGCTCGACCGGGGTCTCGCGGCCGAAGATCTCGACGAGGCCCTTGACCTTCTTCGAGTCGGGGTTGATCTCGTTGATGGTCGCCTGGAGCGTGGCGAACGGACCGTCGGTGACGGTGACCGAGTCGCCGACCTCGAAGTCCAGCACCTCGATCGTCCGCTTGACGGCGGGCGCGGGCAGACCGGCCTCTTCCGCGGCGGCCTTGGCGGCCTTCTCCTGCGCCTCCGGGGCGAGCATCTTGACGATCTCGTCCAGGGTCAGCGGGTACGGGTCGTACGCGTTGCCGACGAAGCCGGTGACGCCAGGCGTGTTGCGGACGACGCCCCAGGACTCGTTCGTCAGATCCATGCGGACGAGAACGTAACCGGGCAGCTTGTTCTGCCGGACGTTCTTGCGCTCGCCGTTCTTGATCTGGACGATCTCTTCCTCGGGCACCTCGGCCTGGTAGATGAACTCCTCGACGTTCAGCGAGACGGCGCGCTGCTCCAGGTTGGCCTTCACGCGCTTCTCGTAGCCGGCGTAGGTGTGGATCACGTACCACTCGCCGGGAAGGAGGCGCAGCTCCTCGCGGAGGGCCTGGATCGGGTCGACGGGCTCGGCGGGCTCGGCCTCGGCGGCCTCTTCGGCCTCCTCGCCGGTCTCGGCGGTGACGTCGGCCTCGGCGTCGTCGTCGGCCTCTTCGACCTCGGCGTCGTCCTCGATCTCGGCGTCGGCGGCGCTCTCGTCCTCGACGTGCAGCGCGGCCTCCTCGGCTGCGACACCCGCCTTGGCGTCGGCGTGCTCGGCCTCATCGGGGTCCACAGCGTCTGCCGCCTCGACGATGTCGAGCTCGTCCTCGACGGACTCGACGGAGTCGTGGCTCACGTTCAGGTTCGGGTCAGACACGGTGGCTGCTTCTTCCTGGATACAAAAGGTGGTGGAACATGCGAAAACGGGCGGCACCCATCAAGGCGCCGCCCTCCGCGGGGATCAGCCGAAGACGAACTTGATGGCTTCCTGGAACCCATAGTCAATCACGGTCACCAGACCGATCATGATGACCACGAAGACAATCACCACGGTGGTGTACGTCGTGAGCTGGTTGCGAGTGGGCCAAACAACCTTGCGGAGTTCCGCGACAATCTGGCGGTAGAAAAGCGCGAGCCGGCCCAGAGGACCCTTCTTGCCGCGCTTGCCGCCCTTGCGGGCCTTCTTCTCGCGCGTCTCGTCCTCGGCGTCAGGCATGTCGATGGAGCCCAGGGCGTCCGTCACGTCTCTCACCTGAATCCGGGTCGTGGCCGTACCGCGCCCGGTTGCGCCGCACGGCGTTGCATCTAAGTACGTACCTGCGCACACACATCCGAGAAGGAGTGTGGAGCAGGGCCGGAGGGACTCGAACCCCCAACCGCTGGTTTTGGAGACCAGTGCTCTACCAATTGAGCTACGACCCTTTGCGTCCCCCAACCTACCGCATCCGGGCGAGTGCACGGAGTGCTCACGCTTTGAGCGGCTGGCGAGGTCCAACGACAGGTGAGTGTACGTGAACCACGCCCTGTCGTCGAACAGCACCCGACCTGACATGCAGCAGTCCGTTGACTGAAACGGTGTGCGGCGCTTCTGGGCCGTCTGGGACGATTGCTCGCATGACCTCTGCAACGCCTTCCTCCGAGCGCCGGGTGTCCGCCCGTATCGGCGCCATTTCCGAGTCCGCGACCCTCGCAGTCGACGCCAAGGCCAAGGCCCTCAAGGCCGCCGGGCGCCCGGTGATCGGCTTCGGCGCCGGCGAGCCCGACTTCCCGACCCCGGACTACATCGTCGAGGCCGCGGTCGAGGCCTGCCGCAACCCCAAGTACCACCGCTACACGCCGGCGGGCGGCCTGCCCGAGCTGAAGGCCGCGATCGCCGCCAAGACGCTGCGCGACTCCGGCTACGAGGTGGACGCCTCCCAGGTCCTGGTGACCAACGGCGGCAAGCAGGCGATCTACGAAGCCTTCGCGGCCATCCTGGACCCGGGTGACGAGGTCATCGTCCCGGCTCCGTACTGGACCACCTACCCGGAGTCCATCCGTCTCGCAGGCGGTGTCCCGGTCGACGTCGTCGCCGACGAGACCACCGGCTACCGGGTCTCCGTCGAGCAGCTGGAGGCCGCGCGCACCGAGCGCACCAAGGTCGTCCTGTTCGTCTCCCCGTCCAACCCGACCGGCTCGGTCTACAGCGAGGCCGACGCCCGCGCGATCGGCGAGTGGGCCGCCGAGCACGGACTGTGGGTCCTGACGGACGAGATCTACGAGCACCTGGTCTACGGCGACGCGACGTTCACCTCGCTGCCGGTCCTGGTCCCGGCCCTGCGTGACAAGTGCATCGTCGTCAACGGGGTCGCCAAGACGTACGCGATGACCGGCTGGCGCGTGGGCTGGGTCATCGCCCCGCAGGACGTCGTCAAGGCGGCGACCAACCTGCAGTCCCACGCCACCTCCAACGTCTCCAACGTGGCCCAGGTCGCCGCGCTGGCCGCCGTCTCGGGCAACCTGGACGCGGTCGCGGAGATGCGCAAGGCCTTCGACCGCCGGCGCCAGACGATGGTCAGGATGCTCAACGAGATCGACGGCGTCTTCTGCCCGACCCCCGAGGGCGCGTTCTACGCGTACCCGTCGGTCAAGGAGATCCTCGGCAAGGAGATCCGCGGCAAGCGCCCGCAGACCTCCGTCGAGCTGGCCGCCCTGATCCTGGACGAGGCCGAGGTCGCGGTCGTCCCGGGCGAGGCCTTCGGCACCCCCGGCTACCTGCGCCTGTCCTACGCCCTGGGCGACGAGGACCTGGTGGAGGGCGTCTCCCGCGTCCAGAAGCTCCTGGCGGAGGCCAAGGCCTGACACCCCCCGCACAGCCACACCTGAGCGGCGGCTCCCCGAAGGGGACCCGCCGCTCAGGCGTATCCGGCCCCGTGGCCTGCCGAGCACTCTCGCCCCGCCGAGCACCGTCGCACCGCCGAGCGTCGCCGCACCGCCGAGCGCCGCCGCCCCCTCCAGCCCGCCGGTGTGTGAGGTGCGGATGCGCGCAGCGCCCGGGAGGCCCCGCGCAGCGGCCCCTGCCCCGCCCCCGACCTCGCTCGCCCGTTCGGGCAAGCCCCCAAAAGGTAAAACCCCCTCCCGTCCAGCGCAGCGGTACGGCAGGATCAGCGAATGGAGCACGCACGCGATCTCACGCTTCTGCCGAAAGCCCACCTCCACCTGCACTTCACCGGGTCGATGCGCCCCTCGACCCTCCTGGAACTCGCCGACAAGTACGGCGTGCGCCTCCCCGACGCCCTCACCGCGGGCGAGCCCCCCAAGCTGCGGGCCACCGACGAGCGCGGCTGGTTCCGTTTCCAGCGCCTCTACGACGCCGCCCGCTCCTGCCTGCGCGAGCCCGACGACATCCGCCGCCTGGTCCGCGAGGCCGCGGAGGAGGACGTACGCGACGGCAGCGGCTGGCTCGAGATCCAGGTGGATCCCACCTCCTACGCCCCGCTCCTCGGCGGGATGATCCCGGCCGTCGAGATCATCCTCGACGCCGTCGACGCGGCGTCCCGCGAGACCGGCCTCGGCATGCGGGTCCTCATCGCCGCCAACCGCATGAAGCACCCCCTCGACGCCCGCACCCTGGCCCGTCTGGCCGTCCGGTACGCCGACCGCGGCGTCGTCGGCTTCGGCCTCTCGAACGACGAGCGCCGCGGCATGGCCCGCGATTTCGACCGGGCCTTCGCCATCGCCCGCGAGGGCGGCCTCCTGGCGGCCCCGCACGGCGGCGAGCTCACCGGCCCGGCCTCGGTCCGCGACTGCCTCGACGATCTGCACGCGGCCCGCATCGGGCACGGCGTGCGGGCCGCGGAGGACCCGCGACTGCTCAAGCGGCTCGCCGACCGGCAGATCACCTGTGAGGTCTGCCCGGCCTCCAACGTCGCCCTCGGGGTGTACGAGCGGCCCGAGGACGTGCCCCTGCGCACCCTCTTCGAGGCCGGGGTGCCGATGGCGCTCGGCGCGGACGACCCGCTGCTGTTCGGCTCCCGGCTGGCGGCGCAGTACGAGATCGCCCGCCGCCACCACGGCTTCACGGACGCGGAGCTCGCCGAGCTGGCCCGCCAGTCGGTGCGCGGTTCGGCTGCGCCGGAGGACGTACAGGCCAAGCTGCTGGGCGGGATCGACCACTGGCTCACCGGGTGAGCCGCAGATCCCCCTCGTAGCAGTCGGCACGTACCCGGCCGCCGTCCGGGAAGCCGATCTCCAGGTGGGTGCGGCCCTGCTCGGGCAGCGCGAACTCGGCGACCGAGAAGACGGTCTCGCCGAGGTGCCGCAGAAAGGGGTGGTCGCCGAGGTCCTCGCCGACCTCGATGCGGCCCCACTCCCCCATGTCGTACGGCTCGTGCGGCGCCGACGACTCGACGATGAGGCACTGGTCGGACCCCGTGGTGATCCGGATGGAGTCGCCGACGCTGTCGATCAGCCAGACGTCGAGGGGCGCCTCGGAGCGTTCCCCCTCGCTGATGTGCCAGGACGCGACGACTCTGCTGAGTGTGCGACCCACGAGGCGGGTGGGGTCCGTACCGGCCCCGTGCAGGGGACAGAGCATGGGCGGCCGGGACTCCTCAGATGCTGACGCCGACCGTCACCGGCTCGTTGACGAGGGTGACGCCGAAGGCCGCGTGGACGCCCGCGACGACCTCGCGGGCCAGGGCGAGGAGGTCCTCGGTGGTGGCCTCGCCGCGATTGGTCAGCGCGAGGGTGTGCTTGGTGGAGATGCGCGCGGGGCCGGCGCCGTAGCCCTTCGTGAATCCTGCCTTGTCGATCAGCCAGGCCGCGCTGGTCTTCGTACGGCCGTCGCCGGCGGGGTACGCGGGCGGGGCGGTGTCGGGGCCGAGGCGGTCCTGGACGCGGGCGAGGAAGGCGGCGTAGGCCTCGTCGGTCAGGATCGGGTTGTGGAAGAAGGAGCCGGCGGACCAGGTGTCGTGGTCGGCCGGGTCGAGGACCATGCCCTTGCCGGCGCGCAGGCGCAGCACCGTCTCGCGGGCGGTGGCGGCGGGCACCCGGTCGCCGGCCTCGACGCCGAGGGCGCGGGCGGTCTCGGGGTACTTGATCGGCGCGGAGAGCCCGCCGGCGTCCTCCAGGGCGAAGCGCACGCGCAGCACGACGTAGCGGTCGGGCTGGTCCTTGAAGGTGCTGTTGCGGTACCGGAAGGCGCACTCGGCGGCGTTGAGGGTGACCGTCTCGCCGGTGGTGCGGTCGTAGGCGACGACCTCGGTGATGGTGTCGCAGACCTCCTGGCCGTACGCCCCCACGTTCTGGATGGGCGTGGCGCCGGCCGAGCCGGGGATTCCGGCGAGGCACTCGATGCCCGCGAGTCCGGCCTCGACGGTGCGTGCGACGGCGTCGCTCCAGTTCTCGCCGGCCGCGAGCTCCAGGGTGGTGCCGTTCAGGACGAAGCCGGTGGTCGCGATGCGCACGGCGGTGCCGTCGAAGCCGTGGTCGCCGATGACCAGATTGCTCCCGCCGCCGATGATCAGGAGCGGTGTGCCGCTCTCGTCCGCGGCGCGCACGGCGGCGACCACCTCGGCGTCGGTGGTCGCGGTGACCAGGCGGGCGGCGGGGCCACCGAGGCGGAAGGTGGTCAGCGGGGCGAGGGGGGCGTCGTGGAGTTCCTGCACGTGGACAAGAGTACGGTCCGTGCCCCTCGCATCCCTGCGGGGCCACGGACCGTCCTCGTTCGTCCCCCGTGCCGGGGGAATCAGTAGTCCGTCTTCTGCTCGGCGAGGCGGCGCTCGGCCTCGGCCCAGCCGAGGGGCAGCTCGGCGGCCCGTACCGTCCAGAAGGTGAAGGCCGATTCCCTCATGTACCCGCTGGCGGCGCGGGAGCTGGAACGGTGGGGCTCGCTGCGGGCGAAGCGGTAGAGCGCGTCCCGGTCCTCCCACGCGGAGAGGGTGAGGAAGGTGCGACTGAGGACGCGTGCCCGCAGGGCGACGCCGTGGGCGCCGGGGGCCTTGCGGATCTGTCCGATGATGCCGGGGGCCTTGAGGAAGAACCTGAAGGCGCCGGCGAGGGTCTCGGTCTCGAAGCGGGAGGCCATGACGTAGACCTCAGCGTCGGGGGCCGGTGCGGTGGGCGTGGACCAGGGGATGTCGGGCATGACGGGCACTCCTTGGCTGTGAGGCGGGCGTACGGGTCCGTGCGCGGGGAACGGGGTCAGCCGACGGCCGGGACCTTCTCGGTGCGGGTGACGGTCCGGTCCGCGGGGGCCGCGGAGGTCCTGGGCCTGCGCGGCAACAGCAGGGCCATTGCGGCGGCCAGGGCGACGGCGGCGGCTCCGATCCACAGCGCGGGGACGGTGCCGTCGGTGAAGGCCTGCGGGGACTCGAAGCCGCCCTGGGCGGAGAAGACCGAGGCCAGGATCGCGACGCCGAGGGCTCCGCCGACCTCGCGCAGGGCGTTGTTGGCGCCGGAGGCCTTGCCCTGGTCGGCCGGGGCGACGGTGGACATCAGGACGTTGGCGGCGGGGGCGAAGTAGAGGGCCATGCCGATCCCGCTGAGGATCAGCGGCGGGAGCTGGGCCGTGTACGAGACGTCCGTGCTCAGGATCGCCGCGAACCAGCCGAGTCCGAGGGCCTGGAGGGCCAGCCCGGCGACGACGACGGGGCGGCCGCCGATGCGGTCGGAGAGGATCCCGGCCAGGGGGGCGACGAGCATCGGCATGCCGGTCCAGGGGAGCATGCGCAGTCCGGCCTCGGTGGGCGAGTGGCCGGCGACGCCCTGGAGGAACTGGCTGAGCAGGAAGATCGAGCCGAACATGCCCAGGAACATCAGCAGGCCGGCCAGGTTGATCCCGAGGAAGCCGCGGTCGCGGAAGAGCCGCATGGGGAGCATGGGATCGGCGTGGGTGAAGCCGTGGTGGATGAAGCCGCCGACGAGCGCGGCGCCGACGATCAGGCCGGTGAGGACGGGTGCGCTGGTCCAGCCCTCGGCGTTGGCGTTGACCAGGGCGTAGACGATGCCGAAGAGGCCGCCGCTGATGAGCAGGGTGCCGGGGATGTCGAGGCGGGCCCCGGGGGCGGTGGACTCGGCGAGGCGCAGGCGGGCGAGCGGGATCAGGGCGAGGCCTATGGGCACGTTGAGCCAGAAGATCCACTGCCAGGAGATGTGCTCGGTGAGGCTGCCGCCGATGAGGGGGCCACTGGCGACGGCGACGCCGCCGACGGCGCTGAAGATGCCGAGGGCCATGCCGCGGCGGGCGGCCGGGACGGCGGCGGTGAGCAGGGTGAGGGTGAGCGGCATCATGACCGCTGCGCCGACGCCCTGCACGGCGCGGGCGGCGATCAGGGCGTCGATGCCGGGCGAGAGCGCGGCCGCGGCGGAGGCGCCGGTGAAGACGGTGAGGCCGGCGATGAAGAGCCGGCGGCGGCCGAAGCGGTCGCCGAGGGCGGCGCCGAACATGAGGAGGACGGCGAAGGTGAGCGTGTACGCGTTCACCGTCCACTCCAGGTCCTCCAGCCGGCCGCCGAGGTCCTCGCGGATGGCGGGGAGGGCGGTGGTGACCACCAGGTTGTCGAGTGCGGCCATGAAGCTGGCCACGCCGGTGAGGACGAGGGCCCAGACGGCGGGCCCGCGGAGCTTGGTGTCCGAGTCTTGGCTGTGCACGATTCGATTCCCCCTGCGATTTGTTAGTTATTGCTGACTAACTTGTGCGGCCATGAGCATGCGCGGGCAGATCGCGCACGCCCTCACTTCTCCAGGTGGCCCTTGGTCCGGGCCGAGGGGTAGAGACCCTCCCAGACCCGGTGGCCGGGCGGGAACCCCATGGCGGCAAGGGTGTTGATCAGCATCCCGTACGCCATGAAGGTCGTGGTGTCCTTCTCGTCGCCCCCCAGCGGCAGATGGGCGGTGTCCCAGAGCTCCATCCAGCCGGCGCGGACGGCCTCGCCGAAGGCGTGGTCACCGGCCGCTTCGGCCGCGGCCACCGCCACGTAGACCTGGAGCTGCATCTGGAGCTTGTCCGGGTCCTCCGCGATCAACCGGGCGTACGCATCGGCCATGGCCTGCAGCGCCTCCTCGCCGTGCAGCCCCTCGGACGCCGCGGCGAAGACCTCTCGCGTGTCCTTCAGGCAGCGCTCGGAGGCAGCCAGGAAGATCGCCTGCTTGTTGGGGAAGAGCCGGAAGAGATAGGGCTGCGAAACCCCCACCCGCTTGGCGATCACATCCGTGGAGGTCCCGTAGTAACCGCCACGGGCGAACTCGTGCATCGCCGCGCGAATGACGCTCTCACGCCGCTCATCTGCGCTCATCCTCACCATGCGGCTAAGTTAGTACTCAATCACTAACTTCGCAAGGGGTGGGAGCGCGCGGAGCTCGGAAACGGGGGGGAGGGCGACCGCCGGTCCGGCGCGGGGGAAGGCGGGCGGGGGCAGCGAGGAGCGCAGAGGGGGTAGAGGGTGGCGGGGAGGGCCCCTCCCCGCCACCCTCGCTCTTCCTCAGGCCAGTTCGACCACGGCCCGGGACATGCCCAGGACCTTCTGCCCGGCGCTCATGGCCGTCAGGTCGACCCGGACGCGCTTGTCGTCCAGCTTGGCGGCGACCTTGGCCGTGACCTCGATCAGTCCGCCCCGGTCGTCGTTCGGCACCACGACGGGCTTGGTGAAGCGCACGCCGTACTCGACGACCGCACCCGGGTCGCCCACCCAGTCGGTGACCACGCGGATCGCCTCGGCCATGGTGAACATGCCGTGCGCGATCACGTCCGGCAGTCCGACCTCCCGGGCGAACTTCTCGTTCCAGTGGATCGGGTTGAAGTCGCCCGAGGCGCCGGCGTACTGGACGAGCGTGGCGCGCGTCACGGGGAAGGACGCCGCCGGCAGCTCGGTGCCGACCTCGACGTCGGCGTACTGGATCTGCGCTGCCATGTCAGGCCTCCTCGGGGGCGCGGGAGACGAGCTTCGTCCACGCCGTCACCACGTGCTCGCCGGTCTCGTCGTGGACCTCGCCGCGGATGTCGATGATGTCGTTGCCCGCGAGCGACTTCACGGCCTCGATGGTGGAGGTCACCGAGAGCCGGTCACCGGCACGCACCGGGCGGGAGTAGGCGAACTTCTGGTCGCCGTGCACGACGCGGCTGTAGTCCAGGCCCAGCTGCGGGTCCTCGACGACCTGCCCGGCCGCCTTGAAGGTGATGGCGAACACAAAGGTCGGCGGGGCGATCACATCGGAGTAGCCGTACGACTTGGCGGCTTCGGGGTCGGTGTAGACGGGATTGGCGTCACCCACCGCGACCGCGAATTCGCGGATCTTCTCCCGGCCGACCTCGTACGGATCGGTGGGCGGGTAGCTCCGCCCCACGAAGGACTGGTCGAGAGCCATGCTCACTACCTCCTGATGAAGGGACACGAAAGACGCAAGAACAAAGACAGAAGGTACGGACACGGAAACGACACAAGGCCGCCCCCCAATGAAGGGGACGACCTCATGACGGTGCCTGTATACGAGACTTCGCTGGGGTCAGCGGGTCTCGCGGTGCGCGGTGTGCGAGTTGCAACGCGGGCAGTGCTTCTTCATCTCAAGACGGTCCGGGTTGTTACGCCGGTTCTTCTTGGTGATGTAGTTCCGCTCCTTGCACTCCACGCAGGCCAGCGTGATCTTCGGGCGGACGTCGGTGGCAGCCACGTGAGTGCTCCTTGACGGAATATGGGACGGATGAACGCATAAAAGAGTAGCCGATCGGGAGACCGACCCCGCAATCGGCTACTGTGTGTAGCGGCGACCGGACTTGAACCGGTGACACAGCGATTATGAGCCGCTTGCTCTACCGACTGAGCTACGCCGCTTTGATGTGATCAGCTCCCCACCCGAGGGCAGGGAACCTCTCTCACCAGAGCCCCAATGCGGAATCGAACCGCAGACCTTCTCCTTACCATGGAGACGCTCTACCGACTGAGCTATTGGGGCGAGCGATGAAGACATTACACGGTTGCCTACCGATCGCCCAAATCCTTTGCGGGAACAGGGCTCCGAGGGGGTTCCCCCGCTCTTCCCGATCACCCCGCAGGTCCCTCCCGGCCCACTTCTGGGGCGAAATGTGTGCGGGCTCACACCCCGACGGCCGTCGATCGGAGCCACCCCGGCCGGCTGGGCGTGCGCGTGCGCGCCACGGCGCACGGGCACCACACCGGTACGACTATTGCGCTCTTCCGTGAAGCGGGGTGCGCCGCGCCCTAGGCTCTGAGCACGCTGCGTGATCTTGGGCCGCGGGTCGCGGCCACGGCTCCAGGAACCGCCCGAGCCACCGCAGGAGCGCGATGTCCGACAGCCCGCCGCAGCAGCCGTCCCCATGCCCCCGCAGCGGCAACGGCAATGCGGCCGCCGCCGAGGCGACCACCCTGCTTCTCACAGGCGCCCGCCTGACCGACGGCCGTACCGTCGACGTCCGCCTCGGCGGCGGCCGGATCCAGGCCGTCGGCACCGCGGGCAGCCTCCCCTCCCCCGCACTGTCCCGGGTGGACCTGAGCGGCTACCTGCTGCTCCCCGCCCCGGCCGAGCCCCACGCCCACGGGGACACCGCGTTGACCGCCGACGGCGAGGGGCCCGTCTCCTACACCCCCGACGAGGTCCAGCGCCGGGCCACCGAAGCAGCCCTGCTCCAGCTCGGCCACGGCGCCACCGCCGTGCGCTCCCACGTACGGATCGGCGACGTGCACGGGCTCGGACCCATGGAGGCCGTGCTCCAGGCCCGACGTTCCCTGCGCGGGCTCACCGACCTGACCTCCGTGGCCGTCCCCCGCCTGCTGACCGGGGTGGCCGGTGCGGACGGGCTCGCCATGCTGCGGGACGCGGTCAAGATGGGCGCCTCCGTGATCGGCGGCTGCCCGGACCTGGACCCGGACCCCACCGGCTTCCTCGAAGCCGTCCTGCAACTCGCCGACGAGCACGGCTGCCCCGTGGATCTGCACACGGACGGTGACGATCCCGCCCGACTCTCCCGGCTCGCGACGATGGCCGGCGGGCTGCGCCCCGGGGTGACCATCGGCCCCTGCGGCGGCCTGTCCCGGCTCCCGATGGACGCGGCGGCCCGCGCCGCCGACCAGCTGGCCGCGGCCGGCGTACGGGTGACCTGCCTGCCCCAGGGCGACTGCGCGGCCCTGGAACGCCGCGGGCTGCGCACCGCCCCCGTACGGCTGCTGCGGGCCGCCGGCGTACGGGTCGCGGCCGGCAGCGGAGCGCTGCGGGACGCCGGGAACCCGGTCGGCCGGGGCGACCCGCTGGAGGCCGCGTACCTGCTGGCCTCCCAGGGCGGCCTCCGGGCGGGCGAGGCCTACGCGTCGGTCAGCGCCTGTGCCCGCGAGGCCATGGGCCTGCCGGAGGTACGGGTCGAGGCCGGCTTCCCCGCAGAGCTGCTCGCGGTGCGCGGGGACCGGATCGCGGGCGTGCTGTCCCTCGCCTACAGCAGGATCGTGATCCACCGCGGGCGCGTGGTAGCCCGTACGAGTGCCGTGCGGGAGTACTGCGACTCCGCCGTCGCGGTGGCCCTGGACCTGCCCCGGCAGGGCCGTACGGAGCCAGGACCCTGAAGTTCGCCGTTCGTTCGCGGGCGTGCGTGCCCGGCTCGTCGTACCGTCGGGACATGCGCATCGTCATCGCGGGTGGACACGGTCAGATCGCGCTGCGGCTGGAGCGCCTGCTCGCCGCGCGCGGGTACGAGGTCGCGGGCATCATCCGCGACCCGGCACAGGGCGACGCCCTCAGGGAGGCGGGCGCCGAGCCGGTGCTCTGCGATCTGGAGTCGGCCACGGTCGAGCACGTGGCGGGGATCCTGCAGGGCGCGGACGTGGCGGTGTTCGCGGCCGGCGCGGGCCCCGGCAGCGGTGTCGGGCGCAAGGACACCGTGGACCGGGGCGCGGCGGTACTCCTCGCCGACGCCGCCGAACGGGCCCGTGTACGGCGCTTCCTGATGGTCTCTTCGATGGGCGCGGACGCGCACCACGAGGGCGACGAGGTCTTCGACGTCTACCTGCGCGCCAAGGGCGAGGCCGACGACCACGTACGCACCCGGCTGGGCCTGGAATGGACGGTGCTGCGCCCTGGCTCGCTGATCGACGACGCCGGGACGGGCCTGGTCAGCCTGGAGGCCCGGACGGGCCGCGGGGCCGTCCCGCGCGACGACGTGGCGGCGGTGCTGGCCGAACTCATCGAGACCCCGGCGACGGCGGGTCTGACCCTGGAGCTGGTCTCCGGCTCCACACCGGTCCAGGTGGCCGTCAAGGCCGTGGCCGGCAACTGACGACCCGCCGCGCGGCGGCGCTTCAGAACTCGGCGCTCACCTTGTCGTCGGAACGCCCGACCGAATCCTGCTGGTACCCGTCCTCGTACGCCTGCCGGATCCGCTCGATGCGCGTACTGCGCTCGCCGGCCTCCTTCTCGGGGTACAGCAGGACCACCTCGTAGGACGCCTCTCGGACGATCTTGCCGTCCTGGCCGCGCCACTGCCCGTACCCGTCGTGGAGCGTCAGCCCCTCGGGGAAGGCGGGGGTGATCTCCCGGTCCAGGAACCGCATGAACTCCTTCTCCCCGACCGGCCCCCGCCCGTCGGAGCGTTCGGTGCCGAAGTACAGCCGGGTCTCCTGGTAGGGCGCACCCACCTCCGTGTGGAGGGCCGCTCCCATCAGAGCCGGAATCCCCGCGCCGAGCAGAGCGATGAGCACTCCGCCGCCGACCTTCCCCCGCGTGTCAGATGTCCACTTCACCCACGGTGAACGAACAGGAGCGCACGACGATGCGGCCGATGTCCGCCCGGTGCGCCCCGGCCCCACGCTTTTCACGCCGGGGGTCGCGCGGCATACGTGAAGACCCCCGTTACGAGTAACGGGGGTCTTTCATCGCGTGGCGGCGCCAGGGTTCGAACCTGGGTAGGCTGAGCCGGCAGATTTACAGTCTGCTCCCTTTGGCCACTCGGGCACACCGCCAAGATTTGCTGCCATTTTTTCCGCCTTGCGGCGGCGCTCCCTGGCAACGACGTAAACGATACCTGATGACCGGGGGTGCTTCGCCACCGGATTGATCAGCGCTGGGGGTGAGTGCGGTGGCTAGGCTTTGCGGAGCGGGCCGGGGATGTCCGGCCGCGCCCTCAGGGGCGATCACAACCGACTTCAAGGAGCCACAGCACATGGCCGACTCCAGTTTCGACATCGTCTCGAAGGTCGAGCGGCAGGAGGTCGACAACGCCCTCAACCAGGCCGCCAAGGAGCTCTCGCAGCGCTACGACTTCAAGGGCACCGGCGCCACGATCGCCTGGTCCGGCGAGAAGATCCTGATGGAGGCGAACTCCGAGGAGCGCGTCAAGGCCGTCCTCGACGTCTTCGAGACCAAGCTGGTCAAGCGCGGCATCTCGCTCAAGGCGCTGGACGCCGGCGAGCCGCAGCTGTCCGGCAAGGAGTACAAGATCTTCGCCACGATCGAGGAGGGCATCTCCCAGGAGAACGCCAAGAAGGTCGCGAAGATCATCCGGGACGAGGGCCCCAAGGGCGTCAAGGCCCAGGTCCAGGGCGAGGAGCTGCGCGTCAGCTCCAAGAGCCGTGACGACCTCCAGGAGGTCCAGGCGCTGCTCAAGGGCAAGGACCTGGACTTCGCGATCCAGTTCGTGAACTACCGCTGACCCAGGTCTGCGACCTGCCACCACGCCGGCCCGGCGGTCTTCACCGACCGCCGGGCCGCGGCGGTTGCGGGGTGTGTGAGCGGGGCGTGTGCGGCGCACGCGCCACCACGGGCTCCTGTGGGCACTTGGGGTGCGTGAAGTGCGCCCAGCACGCTGGGTGGCATCACATCACCGCGTGGCAGGGGGTTCTCGCATGCCTGGGGCCGGCACGTTTCGCGATGACTTCGGGGCGTCCGTCGTCGTCGCGCTGGTCGCATTGCCCCTGTGCGTGGGGGTGGCGGTCGCCTCCGGGGTGCCGGCCGAGCTGGGGATCGTCACAGGGGTGGTCGGCGGTCTGGTCACCGGATGGTTCCGCGGCAGCTCGCTCCAGGTGAGCGGGCCCGCGGCGGGGCTGACCGTGCTCGTCTACGAGGCGGTGCAGGCGTACGGTCTGCCCGCGCTCGGCGTGCTGGTGCTGGCCGCGGGCGTGGCGCAACTGGGCATGGGGGTTCTGCGGCTCGGGCGGTGGTTCCGGGCGATCTCCGTCGCCGTCGTGCACGGAATGCTGGCCGGGATCGGGCTGGTCCTGATCTGCGGGCAGCTGTACGCCCTGGGCGGTGTGGAGGCTCCCGGGCAGACCCTGGCGA
The DNA here is from genome assembly GCF_053610945.1 of Streptomyces sp. NPDC054849. Lineage (NCBI taxonomy): Bacteria > Bacillati > Actinomycetota > Actinomycetes > Kitasatosporales > Streptomycetaceae > Streptomyces > Streptomyces sp. NPDC054849. Next base: position 33,640 of record NZ_JBSGZI010000007.1, on the reverse strand, counting down.
AGCTGCGCGGGGTGCACGAGCTCGGGGCGCAGGCCGACTGGGCCGCCGTGCTGCTCGGAGTCGGGACGATCGCCGCCATGGTCGCCTGGCGCCGGATGCCCGCCCGGCTGCGGGTCGTGCCCGGCGCGCTCGTCGGGGTGGCCGCCGCCACCGCCGCGGCCGTCCTGCTGCGGCTGCCCGTCGACAAGGTGCGGGTGACGGGGGTCCTGGCGGCGGTGTCCCCGCCCGCATGGGGTGACTTCGGGGTGCTGGCCACCGTCGGCGCGGCCGGGACCGTGGTCGCCCTGGCGCTGATCGCCTCCGCCGAGACGCTGTTCAGCGCGGCCGCCGTGGACCGCATGCACGACGGGCCGCGGACGGAGTACGACAGGGAGCTCATCGCCCAGGGCGTGGGCAACAGCGTGTGCGGGCTGCTCGGGGCGCTGCCGATGACCGCCGTGATCATGCGCAGCGCCGCCAACGTGGAGGCCGGCGCGCGCACGCGGGCGGCCAGGGTGCTGCACGGTGGCTGGCTGCTGCTCTTCGCCGTGGCGTTCCCCCAGGTGCTGGAGATCGTGCCGCTGGCCGCACTGGCCGGGGTGCTGCTGCACGCGGGCTGGAAGCTGCTGCCCGCCAAGGCGGTGGCCGCGCTGTGGCGGACGCACCGGGGCGAGGCGGTGGTACTGCTGGCCACGGCCTTCGCGATCGTGGTGACCAATCTCTTCGAGGGGGTGCTGGTCGGGCTGGGGCTCGCCGTCGCCAAGGCCGCCTGGGAGACCTCCCACGTGCACATCGAGGAGGTGTGGGAAGGCGAGGAGCTGTGCGTGCGGGTCGTGGGGAACGCCAGCTTCCTGCGGCTGCCGAAACTACTCGACGCGCTGGACGCGCTGCCGCACGGAAACCCGGTGCGGCTCGATCTGAGCGGGCTGCGCCACCTCGATCACGCCTGTCTGACCGCCCTGGAGGGGTGGGAGCGCACCCGGGCGCCGCTCCCCGGCCGGGAGGGCGTCATCTAGCCCGGCTACCCTCCGCTCGTGGAAAACGAGTTGAAGCGCACCCTGGGAGTGTCCGACGCCGTCGTCGTCGGACTCGGCGCGATGGTGGGCGCCGGCATCTTCGCCGCCCTCGCCCCGGCGGCGAGCGCGGCGGGCGGTGCGCTCCTGGCCGCTCTGGGCCTGGCGGCGCTCGTGGCCTACTGCAACGCGCACTCCTCTGCGCGTCTCGCCGCCCGGTACCCGTCCTCCGGCGGCACGTACGTCTACGGACGGGAGCGGCTCGGTCCTTTCTGGGGGTATCTGGCCGGCTGGGGATTCGTGGTCGGCAAGACCGCGTCCTGTGCGGCGATGGCCCTCACCGTGGGTGCGTACGTCTGGCCGGGGCAGCAGCACGCCGTGGCCGTCGCGGCGGTGGTGGCGCTGACCGCGGCGAGCTACGGCGGGGTTCAGAAGTCGGCCCGCATCGCCCGGCTGATCGTGGCGGCGGTCCTGGCGGTGCTGGCCGGGGTGGTCGTGGTGTGCCTGTCCTCCGGCGCCGCCGATCCGGGGCGGCTGGGCGGCTCGGACTGGACCGCCATAGGGCTGTTGCAGGGCGCCGGCCTGCTGTTCTTCGCCTTCGCGGGCTACGCCCGGATCACCACCCTGGGCGAGGAGGTGCGCGACCCGGCGCGGACGATCCCGCGGGCGGTGCCGCTCGCGCTGGGGCTCGCCCTGCTCGTGTACGCCGCGGTCGCGGTGGCGGCGCTGTCGGTGCTCGGCGCCGACGGGCTGGCGCAGTCGGCGGCCCCGCTCGCCGACGCGGTTCGGGCGGCCGGTCGGCCGGAGTCGGCGCCGGTCGTACGGGTGGGCGCGGCCCTGGCCGCACTGGGCTCGCTGCTGGCCCTCGTGCTCGGGGTGTCGCGGACGGTCCTGGCGATGGCCCGGGACGGCCATCTCCCGCGTGCGCTGGCCGCCGTACATCCACGGCATCAGGTGCCGCACCATGCGGAGCTGGCAGTGGGTGCGGTCGTGGCGGTGCTCGCGGCAACCGCCGATCTGCGGGGCGCGATCGGCTTCTCCTCCTTCGGAGTGCTCGCCTACTACGCGATCGCGAACGCCTCCGCGTGGACTCTCGGTTCAGCTGTCAAGGGTCGGGCCGTGGCAGCGGTCGGGCTGTCCGGCTGTGTGGTGCTGGCGTGCGCGCTGCCCCTCGTGTCGGTGGTCGCGGGGGCGGCGGTGCTGGCGCTGGGCGCGCTGGCCTACGGGGTGAGGAGTCGGCTCAGATCCGGGATCTGAACCCGGCCCAGGGCGCCGGCTCCAGGTCGTACTCCTCGCCGAGGGCGGACTCCTCGCAGAACCAGGCGGTGCCGTCGAGCCAGCCGTGGAACCAGCCCGCCAGGCTGGGGCTGTCGATGGACCAGGCGAGGTCGGGCTCCCCCGGATTCGGGTCGAACAGCAGGACTTGGGCGGTGTCGGAGCGGCCGTCCACGCAGGCGACGACGCCGCAGCCGAAGTCGGCTATCGGCAGCACGCCCTCGGGCCATCGCCATCCGGCGGACCTCCGCTGCTCGTACGCCAGCACGGTCTCGCGCAATGGCAGCAGGCCGCGCTCGGGGCCGAATCCTCCGTCGCCGATGTGGGTGTAGAGCGCGGCGAGCAGCGGCGGCAGGGTGAAGCCGAGTATGCCTTCGGCCCGGGCGATCTCCCCGCTGCCCAGCGGTGCGGGCAGGGCCTTTCCGTGCCGGCGCACGGAGTTGCGCACGTGGTCTGCGACTTGCTCCAGCAACTGCTCGGTCTCGTTCATGCGTTCATGGTGACGCACACCACTGACAGCCGCCCGGGCCTGTGGACAACCCAGTCGGGCACGATGCCGGCGCCTTTGTCCCGCGGTCGGACGCCGTTGCGGCGTCGTACGTGCGCCAGCGGGGCGGCGAAGAGGTTCTCCGCCGCCCCGCACGGGCCCACAGCCGGGCCTCAGTTGCCCCATCGTCGTGGTCGTCGCCCTCGCCCCCCAGGGCGGACGAGGTCACCGAGAGGCGAAGGGAGCGTCCGTGGGGACGATTTCGCGGCCCAGCGGGAGCAGGGCGAGCGGGACCATCTTGAAGTTGGCGATGCCGAAGGGGATGCCGATGAGCGTGATGCAGAGCGCGATGCCGGTGAAGATGTGACTCAGCGCCAGCCACCAGCCCGCCAGGACCAGCCACAGGACGTTGCCGATGGCGGAGCCCGCCCCGGCGTCGCGGCGCTCGACCGTGGTGTAGCCGAAGGGCCAGAGGGCGTAGATCGCGATGCGGAAGGCGGCGATGCCGAAGGGGATGCCGATGATGGTGATGCAGAGCAGCGCGCCCGCGAGGAGGTAGCCCAGGAACAGCCATATACCGCTGAGGATGAGCCAAATGACGTTCAGGAGTGTCTTCACGGGCGGCGGCCTGCCATCTGTTCGAGCCGGGCGATGCGCTCGGCCATCGGAGGGTGTGTGGAGAACATCTTAGAAAGGCCTTCTCCGGGACGGAACGGGTTGGCGATCATCATGTGGCTCGCCGTCTCCAGTCGCGGCTCGGGCGGCAGCGGGAGCTGCTTGGTGCCCGCGTCGAGCTTGCGCAGGGCGCTGGCGAGGGCGAGCGGGTCGCCGGTGAGCTGGGCGCCGGAGGCGTCGGCCTCGTACTCGCGAGAGCGGCTGATGGCGAGCTGGATCACGGAGGCGGCCAGGGGGCCCAGAATCATGATCAGCAGCATGCCGAAGAGGCCGGGGCCCTCGTCGTCGTTCGACCGACCGACCGGAATGAGCCAGGCGAAGTTCACCAGGAACATGATCACCGAGGCGAGTGCTCCGGCGACCGACGAGATCAGGATGTCGCGGTTGTAGACGTGGCTGAGCTCGTGGCCGATCACCCCGCGCAGCTCGCGCTCGTCGAGGATGCGCAGGATGCCCTCGGTGCAGCAGACCGCGGCGTTGCGCGGGTTGCGGCCGGTGGCGAACGCGTTGGGCGCCTCGGTCGGCGAGATGTAGAGGCGTGGCATGGGCTGGCGCGCGGACGTGGAGAGCTCGCGCACCATGCGGTAGAGCTCGGGCGCCTCGAACTCGCTGACGGGGCGGGCGCGCATCGCGCGTAGAGCCAGCTTGTCGCTGTTCCAGTACGCGTAGGCGTTCGTCCCGAGGGCGATGAGGACGGCGACGATCAGGCCGCCGCGCCCGAAGAAGCTTCCGATGAGGATGATGAGTGCGGACAGCCCGCCGAGGAGTACGGCGGTTTTGAGCCCGTTGTGCCGGCGGTGCACGGTACGCCCTCCAAGTGGTGCGGCAGGGGAGCCCCGTCATGGATCTGAGGGTCTACGGTCCAGTGGACCCTCCCTTCCTGGTCAACGCGAGGTGGGGGCGTCCGGTTCCCGGGGCGCACCGGGGCGGCCGCCCGCCGCCGCCCCCTCGGGAGGGGCGGCGGGGCGGCGGCAGGGCTGCGGACGGCTGCGGCGGGCGTTACTCCGTACGGGTCAGGTGTACGGGCTACTGCGCGAAGAGGCTGCCCGACGCGACGCGCAGGACCAGCTGCGGGGCGCCCGACAGGACGACCGCCGTGATCGCGGTGAGCACGATGGCCGCCGTCACCGGCCAGGGGGCCTTCGCACGGCCCGCCGCGCCCTCGGCGCCCTCGGCCCCTTCCGGCATCCGGAAGAGGAGGGCGGTCCACCGCAGGTAGTAGTACAGGGCGATGACGACGTTGATCGCCATGACCACGGCCAGCCAGCCCAGGCCCGCGTCGACCGCGGAGCGGAAGACGGTGACCTTGGCGAAGAGGCCGATGATGCCCGGTGGCAGGCCCGCCAGGCACAGCAGGAAGAAGGCCAGCGAGAGGGCGGCCAGCGGGCGCTCGGCGTACAGGCCGCGGTAGTCGCTGATGCGGTGGAGCGGCTTCGTACGGGCGACGAGGGCGGCGACGGCGAAGGCACCGAGGTTCACGGCGGCGTACATGAGGGCGTAGGCGACGGTGGAGCCGATCTGGTCGCGCTCGGAGTACGCGGCGGCGGCGATCGGGACCAGCAGGTAGCCGGCCTGGCCCACCGAGGACCAGGCGAGCAGCCGCACGGCACTGTTCGGGCGGTCCGGGGACTGGCGCAGTGCGGCGGCGTTGCCCAGCGTCATGGTGAGCGCGGCGAGGACGGCGAGGGCCGGGCCCCAGATGTCGGAGTACGCCGGGAAGGCGATCACCGTGACGAGGATGAGGCCGGTGAAGCCGACGGCCTTGCCGATCACCGAGAGGTAGCCGGCGATGGGCAGGGGGGCGCCGACGTAGGTGTCGGGGACCCAGAAGTGGAAGGGGACGGCCGCGGTCTTGAAGGCGAAGCCGACGAGGGTGAGCGCGACGCCTGCCATGGCGAGGGTGTCGAGCTGCCCGGGGACGTCTTCGAGGCGGTCGGCGACCTGGGTGAGGTGCAGCGAGCCGGTCGCGGCGTAGACGAAGCTGACGCCCATCAGCGACACGGCGGTGGCCGTGACGGAGGAGAGGAAGAACTTGAGGGCGGCCTCGGAGGAGAGCCGGTCGCCGCGACGCATGCCGACGAGGGCGAAGGCGGGCAGCGAGGCGACTTCGAGCGCGACGATCAGGGTGGCGAGGTCGCGGGAGGCGGGCAGCAGGGCCGCGCCGGCTGCGGAGGAGAGCAGCAGGAACCAGTACTCGCCGGCCGGCATGCTCGTGTCACGGACGGCGGTGACCGACAGGAGGGCGGTGACCAGGGCGCCGGCCAGCACAAGGAACTGGATGACGAGCGTGAAGTGGTCCGCGGTGTAGCTGCAGGCCGCCGGGTCGCCGGTGAGGCAGAAGGTGCTGCGGTCGCCGGCGCGCAGCGGCACCAGGGTGGCGATCGCGGCGGCCAGGCCGGCCACCGAGATCCAGCCGAGGAGCGGCCCCCGGCGCTCGGACACGAAGAGATCCGCGACGAGGACCACCAGGCCGACGGCGGCGGTGATCACCACGGGCGCGATGGCCAGCCAGTCGACGGACTGGACGAGGCTGGGGCTTTCGGCGGAGAGGACCGTCAGGGCCGTCATGAGTTGCCTCCTGCGAGGAGCTTCTGAACGGCCGGGTCGGTGAGGCCGAGGAGGACCGCGGGCCACAGGCCGGCGAGGACGGTGAGGGCGACGAGCGGGGTCCAGGCGGCGAACTCGTAGCGCTGGATGTCCGCGACGGCGAGCTCGGGTCCCGCTTTCGGGTCTCCCATGCAGACGCGCCGTACGACGATCAGGAGGTAGGCGGCGGTGAGCAGGGTGCCGAACGCGCCGACGGCCGTGTACGTGAGGAACGCGGGGCGGGACAGGCCCTCGGCGGGGTCGAAGGCGCCGAAGAGGGCCAGCATCTCGCCCCAGAAGCCGGCCAGGCCCGGGAGGCCGAGGGAGGCGACGGCGGCGAACGCGAGGAACGCGCCGAAGCGGGGGGCGCGGCCGTAGAGGGCGGCGCCGGTGGCCCCGGCGAGGGTGTCGAGGTCGGCGGTGCCGTAACGGTCCTTGAGGGCCCCGACCAGGAAGAAGAGCAGGCCGGTGATCAGGCCGTGGGCGATGTTGGCGAAGAGCGCGCCGTTGACTCCGGTGGGGGTCATGCTCGCGATGCCGAGGAGGACGAAGCCCATGTGGCCGACGGAGGAGTACGCGATGAGGCGCTTGAGGTCGCCCTTGCTCCCCTGGCGGGCCAGCGCGAGGCAGGCGAGCGATCCGTAGACGATGCCCACGGCGGCGAAGGCGCCCAGGTAGGGGGCGAAGGTCTGCATTCCGTCGGGGGTGACGGGGAGCAGGATGCGGACGAACCCGTACGTGCCCATCTTGAGCAGGACGCCGGCCAGCAGGACGGAGCCGACGGTGGGCGCCGCGGTGTGCGCGTCCGGCAGCCAGCTGTGCAGGGGCCACATCGGGGTCTTCACGGCCAGGCCGATGCCGATGGCGAGGACGGCCAGCAGCTGGGTGGTGTGGGACAGTTCGCGGCCGTTGTCAGAGGCGAGTGCCACCATGTCGAATGTGCCGCTCTTCAGTCCGATCAGCAGCAGACCGAGCAGCATGACGACGGAGCCGAGGAGGGTGTAGAGGATGAACTTCCAGGCGGCGGGCTGCCGCTGAGCACCGCCCCAGCGGGCGATGAGGAAGTACATCGGGATGAGGACCATCTCGAAGGCGAGGAAGAAGAGCAGCAGGTCGAGGACGGCGAAGGTCGCGAGGGTGCCGGACTCGAGGACGAGGAGCAGCGCGACGAAGGCCTTCGGGGAGGGGCCCTCGGGAAGCTTGAAATAGCTGTAGAGCGCACAGAGGAAGAACAGCAGCGCGGTCATCAGGAGGAGGGGAAGCGAGATGCCGTCGACACCGAGGTGGATCCGGACGTCGAGCGCCGGGATCCAGCTGATGTCCGTCGTCGCCTGGAAGCGGGACGGGGCGTCGTGGTCGAAGCCCACGGTGAGGGCGATAGCCGCGGCGAGGATCACGCCGGTCACGGTCACGCCGTGGCGGAGCACGGCCTGTTCGGGGCTGCGGCCCTTGAGGCCGGGCGGGGCCGGCAGCAGGGCCGCGGCGGCGCCGAGGAGCGGTGCGGCCACGATGAACGCCAGAAGGAACTGCATCACGGACGGGCTGATATCAATCACGGCTGACTCACGGCTCACGATCCGGCGTTGACGTTGGCGAGGACGGCGGTGGCGATCGCCAGGACCACGGCGCCGGCGAGCAGGGCGCTCAGGTAGCTCTGCACGTTGCCGGTCTGGGCGCGGCGTACGAGGCTGCCGAGCAGCCGGGTGCCGGTGCCCGCGCCGCGGACGTACGTGTCCACGACCTCGCGGTCGAGGAAGCGGACCAGGCCCGCCGACGCCCGGACGGGGCGGACGAAGAGCCGGTCGTAGACGGCGTCGAGTTGGAAGCCGTCGGCCGCGTGGCGGTGCAGCGGGCCGAGGAGCGCCTTGCCGGGGTCGGCGGCGGGGCGGGCCGAGACGGCGGGGTGATCGTGGGTCACCTCGGCCACCTCGGGGGTTTCCGCGGCGGATTCGGCGGCGGCGACGGAGGCGGGCACGCCGGCTGCGGTGCCTGCGGCGGCCTTCGCCGTGGCGCGCTGCCAGAGGGCGTAGGTGAGCATCACGCCGATGACCGCGGCGCCCGTGCCGAGGACCGAGGTGACCACGGTCGGGGTGAGGGCCCTGCCGTCGAACCAGTCGGCGAGAAGGCCCGCCGCGAGGCCGAAGCCGACCGTCGGGATCGCGAGCAGCCACAGGACGCCGGTCATGGCGAAGGGTTCCCTGCCGTGGTCGGGGGCGGCTGCGCCCCTGCCGCGGAAGGCCATCAGCCAGAGCCGGGTGGCGTAGGCGGCGGTGAGCAGGGCGGTCAGCAGTCCGGCGACCAGCACCACCCAGCCGGCGGCGCTGGGAGCGAGGTCCGAGTGTCCGGTGGCGGTCTGCTCGGCGGCGACGAGGACGGCTTCCTTGGAGAAGAAGCCGGCGAAGGGCGGGATGGCGGCGAGCGCGAGGAGCGCGATCGTCATCGTCCAGAAGGCGTCGGGGATGCGCTTGGACAGGCCGTCCATCCGGGACATGGCGGCCAGGGAGTTCGTACCGGCGGCGTGGATGATCACGCCCGCGCCCAGGAAGAGGAGCGCCTTGAAGGCGCCGTGGGACAGGAGGTGGAAGACGGCCGCTCCGCGGTCGCCGACGGCCAGGGCGCCGATCATGTAGCCGAGCTGGCCGACCGTGGAGTAGGCGAGCACCCGCTTGATGTCGTCCTGGGCGAGGGCGGCGAGGCCGGAGCCGATCATCGTGACGGCCGCCATGACGGCCATGACCACCAGTGCAGCGCGGGAGGCCGCGAAGACGGGCAGGAGACGGGCGATGAAGTAGACGCCGGCGGCGACCATCGTCGCGGCGTGGATCAGCGCGGAGACCGGGGTGGGGCCCGCCATGGCGTCGGGCAGCCAGGTGTGCAGCGGGAACTGCGCGGACTTGCCGGCGACTCCGGCGAGCAGGAGCAGCGCGATCAGCGTCGGGTGGTCGAGACCGCCCGCGGCGACGGTGCCCAGGATCTTCGTGATCCGGAAGGAGCCGGCGTCGGTGGCGAGCGCGAAGAGACCGATCAGGAAGGGGACGTCACCGAGCTTGGTGACGAGGAAGGCCTTCAGGGAGGCGGAGCGGGCCGCTTCGGTCTCCCAGTAGTGGCCGACGAGGAAGTACGAGCAGATGCCCATGACCTCCCAGCCGACCAGCAGCACCATCAGGTCGCCGGAGTAGACGACGAGCAGCATGGCGGAGGTGAACAGTGAGACGAGAGCGGCATACGACGGGTAGCGCGGGTCCTCACGGAGGTACGCCGTCGAGTAGAGCTGTACGCAGGTGGCGACGACTCCGACCAGGACGGCGACCAGCGCGGCGAAGCCGTCGATGTAGAGCGATAGGTCGATCGGCACCGAGCCGGTCGGGGTCAGCTCGGTCGCGGTGCTGATCGCCGTGCCGCCGCCCTGGCGGACGGCGACGAGCACGGCCAGTACGGCGGCGGCGAGCGTCGGCAGGATCGCGAGCGGCCGGACGAACCCGGGGGCGCTGCGGCCGAACAGCAGTCCCGCGACCGCACCCAGGAAGGGCAGCAGCGGGACGAGGACGGCGAGGGTCGTGGTGCTCACGCGGTGACCTCGCTCTGGTTGTTCTCGGCGGGCTCGTGGCCTTCGGCGGTGTCGCGCAGCCGGTCGACGTCCGAGGTGCCGCGGTTGCGGTACACCATCAGCACGATCGCGAGACCGATGCCGATCTCGGCGGCGGCGATGGCGATGGTGAAGAGGGTGAGGGCCTGACCGGCGTGCAGGGCGTCGCGCAGCCAGACGTCGAAGGCCACCAGGTTGAGGTTGACGGCGTTGAGCATCAGCTCGACGGACATCAGGACCAGGATGGCGTTGCGGCGGGCGAGTACTCCGTACAGGCCCGTGCAGAAGAGGAGCGCCGCGAGCACGGCGGGGTAGGCGAGGTGCATCAGCGCCGGCCCTTCTTCTCGCCGGGTCCGGCCGGGGTGGCGGCTTCGGCGGGGTCGTTCCTGCGGGACAGCACGATGGCCCCGATCAGGGCCGCGAGGAGGAGGACCGAGAGCGCCTCGAAGGGCAGCACCCAGTGCTGAAAGAGGATCTCGCCGGAGACCTTCGTCGAGCCCTGGACGGGTCCGTCGAGGTCGATCCAGGTCGTGCGGAAGGCGTCGACGACGACCCAGACCAGCGCCCCGGCCGCCACGACGGCGACGCCGAGCGCGATCCGGCGGTTGCCGGAGTCCGCGTCCGGGGAGCGGCCGATGGGCGCCCTGGTGAGCATCAGTCCGAAGAGGAGGAGGACGACCACGGAACCGAGGTAGATGAGGACCTGGACCCAGGCGATGAACTCGGCGGTCAGCAGCAGGTACTCGACGGCGATGCCGCCGAGCGCGACGACCAGCCACAGGGCGGCGTGGACCAGCTGCTTGGTGGTGACCGTGACGAGGGCCGCGCCGAGGGTGGCGAGGCCGACGAGGACGAAGGCGATCTCGACGCCGGTCGGGGAGAGGAAGCCGGGCCCCGTGACGGTGGCTGCGGCCAGGGTGGCGGCGGGGGTCACGCGTCTCCCTCGGGGGTCGGGGTGGTCGGCGGTTCGGCCTCGGCGGCCTCGGCGGCCTCGGCGGCCCGGGAGGCTGCTTCGGCCGCGGCGGCGGCCGCCGCAGCGGCTTCGGCCTTCTCCACTGCCTTGCGGGCGGCGGCGATCTCCTTGGGCTCCTCGGCGGCAGGGTCCAGCGCGGGCGGGGCCGGGACGGTCCACATCCACTCGCGGAGCTTGTCGCGCTCGTGGGTCAGCTCGTGGATGTCGGTCTCCGCGTACTCGAACTCCGGCGACCAGAAGAGGGCGTCGAAGGGGCACACCTCGATGCAGATGCCGCAGTACATGCAGAGGGAGAAGTCGATGGCGAAGCGGTCGAGGACGTTGCGGCTGCGCTCGCGGCCACCGGGGGTGGACGCGGGGACCGTCTCCTTGTGGGAGTCGATGTAGATGCACCAGTCGGGGCACTCACGGGCGCACAGCATGCAGACCGTGCAGTTCTCCTCGAACAGGCCGATGACCCCGCGGGAGCGGGGCGGCAGTTCGGGCTGGACGTCGGGGTACTGGGCCGTGTGCGAGCGCTTCGTCATCGTGCGCAGGGTGACGGCCAGGCCCTTGGCGAGGCCGGATCCGGGGATGGGCATTACTGGATCGCCACCTTCACGATGCCGGTGAGCGCGATCTGGGCGAGCGCGAGCGGGATGAGTGTGGTCCAGGCGAGCTTCTGGAGCTGGTCCTCGCGCAGGCGCGGGTAGCTCACGCGGAGCCAGATCACGACGAAGGCGAGGATCGCGGTCTTGAGCAGGGTCCAGACCCAGCCGAGGCCGTCGGCGCCGAAGGGGCCCTGCCAGCCGCCGAGGAAGAGGACGGTGGTGAGGGCGCAGAGGACCACGATGCCGGCGTACTCGGCGAGCAGGAACAGGGCGAAGCGCAGGCCCGTGTACTCGGTGTACGCGCCGAAGATGATCTCGGAGTCGGCGACGGGCATGTCGAAGGGGGGCCGCTGCAGTTCGGCGAGGCCGGCGGTGAAGAAGACGAGCGCACCGACGATCTGCCAGGGCAGCCACCACCACTCGAAGCTCTCGACGATGCCGGGGAGGGAGACCGTCCCGGCGGCCATCGCGACGGAGGCGGCGGCGAGCAGCATGGGGAGCTCGTAGGCGAGCAGCTGGGCGGCGGTGCGCAGGCCGCCGAGCAGGGAGAACTTGTTCGCGGAGGCCCAGCCGGCCATGAGCGAGCCGAGGACTCCGACGCCCATGACGGCGAGCACGAAGAACACGCCCGCGTCGATGACCTGGCCGACCGCGCCCTCGCCCGGGCCGATCGGGATGGCGAGGAGGACGAGGAGGTACGGCAGCAGGGCGACGGCGGGGGCCAGCTGGAAGATCCGGCGGTCGGCGTTGGCCGGGACGATGTCTTCCTTCTGCGCGAACTTCACACCGTCGGCGACGAGCTGGGCCCAGCCGTGGAAGCCGCCGGCGTACATGGGGCCGAGGCGGCCCTGCATGTGGGCCATCACCTTGTGCTCGGTCTGCCCGACGACGAGCGGGAGCACGAGGAAGACGGCGAAGACGACGATCAGCCGCAGGGCGACGTCGAGGACGTCGTTCACGCGTCGCCTCCGTTGTCGGGGGTGGAATGGGGGGTGGGGGTGGTCTTGGGAGCACGGGTCGCCTCCGGCGCGGTCGGCCGGGTCGCCTCCGGCGCGGTCGGCGGGGTCTCGGCCGCGGGCTCGGTGGGCTCCGGCTTCGCCGTGGCCGGCAGCTCCGTCGGCCCGCCGGGCATGGCCGGCTTCGCCGAGGGGTCCTCGGACGCGGGCGTCGGCGCGTGCGCGGTCGCCTCCGGCGCGATCGGCCCGGTCTCGGCCGCGGGCTCGGTGGGCTCCGGCTTCGCCGTGGCCGGCGGCTCCGTCGGCCCGCCGGGCGTGGCCGGCTTCGCCGAGGGGTCCTCGGACGCGGGCGTCGGCGCCTGCGCGGTCGCCTCCGGAGCGGTCGGCGGGGGCGCCGGCTTCGCCGCGGGGTCCTCGAAGGCGGGCTTCGGGTCGTGCCAGGGGGCGTCGGTGCTGCGGGGGGCCGGGCGCTTCGGAGCTGCTGCTTCGGGCTGGGGAGCGGGCGCGGGGGGTGCTGCCTGGCTGGCCGAGCCCTCCGTCACCGAGCGGGTGCGGCGGGGCGGGCGCGAGGTGTCGGATTCCGGGGTTTCCGAGGCTGCCGCGGTTGCCGGGGGCGTCGGGGTCTGGCTGGCCGAGCCCTCCGTCACCGAGCGGGTGCGGCGGGGCGGGCGCGGGGTGTCGGATTCCGGGGTTTCCGAGGCTGCCGCGGTTGCCGGGGGCTGGGTGGCCGAGCCCTCGGTGACCGAGCGGGTGCGGCGGGGCGGGGCGCCCTCGCGCGGGGTGCGGGCGGCGGCGCCCGCCGCTCCGGCCGCGCGGGGGGTACGGGCCGGGCGGGCCGGGGCCGGCGGGAGCTGGCCCTTCATCGGACCCCAGTCGTTGGGGTCCGGGACGCCCGGCGGGAGCATCTGGCGGCGCTTCGGGCCGTCGGGGTCCGCGCCCTCGCCCGGCTCCTTGGCGCCCGGCCAGGCCTTGGCGACGCGCGCCGCCAGGACGAAGTCCTTGCGCAGCGGGTGGCCCTCGAAGTTCTCCGGCAGGAGGAGGTGGACCAGGTGCGGGTGGTCGGTGAAGACGACGCCGAACATTTCGAACGTCTCGCGCTCGTGCCATTCGGCTCCCGCATAGACGGCGACCGCCGACGGCAGGGAGGGGGCGCTGTGCGGGACGGTGGTGCGCAGCAGGAGGCGGCGTACGCGGTGGTTCTCCAGCGAGGCGACGTGCGCACAGATCCGGAAGCCGGTGCCGGGCTCGTCGACCGCGCTCAGCCAGTCGAAGTAGGTGCAGCCCAGCTTGTCCCGGGCGATCTCGAGGGAGGAGATCCAGCTGCCGACGGGCACGTCCACCGTGAGGACGTCGTACGAGAACTCGGCGACGGCCTCGGCGCCGAAGACCGCCGGAGCCGCGTCGGGGAGGGAGTCGTAGAGGTTCATGCGCCGGCCCCCGGGGCGGGTGCGGGCGGGGGCGTGACCAGGCCGCTCGTGAGCTGGGTGACCGACGGACCCTCGGCGTAGCGTTCCGCCAGCGACTCGCGGGCGATCTTCTCCTGGAGCTTGAGGATGCCCTGGAGGAGCGCTTCCGGGCGCGGCGGGCAGCCGGGCACGTAGACGTCGACGGGGATGATCTGGTCGACGCCCTTGGTCACCGAATACGAGTCCCAGTACGGGCCGCCGCAGTTGGAGCAGGCACCGAACGAGATGACGTACTTGGGCTCGGGCATCTGCTCGTAGAGCCGCTTGACGGCCGGTGCCATCTTGTCCGTGACGGTGCCCGAGACGATCATGAGGTCCGCCTGGCGGGGTCCCGGCGCGAAGGGGATCACGCCGAGGCGGATGAAGTCGTGGCGGGCCATGGACGCGGCGATGAACTCGATCGCGCAGCACGCCAGGCCGAAGTTGAAGACCCACAGGCTGTAGCGGCGGCCCCAGTTCAGGACCACCTTCATCGGTTCCGGGGCCAGGCGGGAGAGGACTCCGAGGCGCTTGGGCTCCGGGAGCAGCACGCCCTCGGTCGGCGTCACAGCCGGTGTCACGTCCATTCGAGGACGCCCTTCTTGTACGCATAGAGCAGGCCGACGGCCAGGAAGCCCAGGAAGATGAACATCTCCACCAGCGTCGTGGCGCCGTAGCCGGCGGCGGCGAACACCGTCGCCCACGGGAACAGGAAGATCGAGTCGACGGCGAAGATGACGTAGAGGAACGCATAGACGTAGTAGCGGACCTGGGTGTGCGCCCAGCCTTCGCCGACCGGGTCCACACCGCATTCGTACGTCAGCAGCTTCTCGTGGGTGGGGACGACGGGTCGCAGCAGGCGGCCTGCTCCGAACGCCACGGCCACGAAGAGCACACCGAGAGCGGCCAGCAGACCGACGACCGAATAACTCCGGAAGTAGTCCGCCGCGAGCACGGTTGCGGTCGATACCGTTGGTTCGGGCACGTCCGTTCCTCGCTCCTCGGTCACTGTCGACGATCTGGTACGGACGGGAGTCTAGGGCCTGCCTCACACGGGGTGGGGTTATCCCCCGTTCACAGCACCCCGGCCGCCCCATGGCATCGGCGAGGCGCGCTTGACAGGCTGTGGCGCATGACCACGAGCCACGTCCTCCCCGACGACGATCGACCTCCCCCCGTACGCGCCGTGTTCAGCGCCGTGACGTGGAAGGAGATCGCCTTTCTGGTGAGCAATCTGCCGATGGCGATCGTCGGTTTCGTTTACGCAGTTGTCATGGTTGCCGGGACGGGCGGTCTTTCCATGACCGCGATCGGGCTTCCGCTGCTCGCCTGCGGTCTTTATCTGTCTCGGCAACTGGGACGGCTGGACCGGGCACGCGCCCGCTGGCTGCTGGGCGTGCGGGTGGAGGAGCCGACCCCGATCCCCGGTCCGAAGCGGTCCGGCGGATTCTTCCCCTGGCTGTGGACGAGCATCAAGGACCCGGTCGGCTGGCGGACGGTGCTGTATCAGCTCGTCCGGCTGCCGTGGGGGGTTCTCACCTTCACGGTAGCCCTGACCGGGCTGTTCGTGCTGTGGCCGGTGCTGCCGTATCTGGTGCGTCTGATGGCGAACGCGGACCGGGCGCTGGTACGGGGGCTCCTGTCGCCGTCCGACGACCTGGAGCGGCGGATCGCCGAGCTGGAGTCCGACCGGGGCGTGGTGGTCGACACCGCGGCGGCGGACCTGCGGCGTATCGAGCGGGATCTGCACGACGGGGCGCAGGCCCGGCTGGTGGCGCTGGCGATGGGGCTGGGCCTGGCGAAGGAGAAGCTGCTGGAGGACCCGGAGGGCGCGGCGGCGATGGTCGACGAGGCCCACGGGGAGGTGAAGCTCGCGCTCCGGGAACTGCGGGACCTCGCGCGCGGGATCCATCCGGCGGTGCTGACGGACCGGGGGCTGGACGCGGCGCTGTCGTCGGTGGCGGCGCGGTGCGTGGTGCCGGTGAAGGTGGCGGTGGATCTGCCGGAGACGCGGCCGGCGGAGGCGATCGAGGGGATCGCGTACTTCGTGGTGTCCGAGCTCCTGCAGAACGTGAGCAAGCACGCGGGGGCGGAGGCGCGGGGCGCGAAGGTGGAGGTGTGGCGGGCGGGGGCTCGGCTGTTGATCCGGGTGTCGGACGACGGGCGGGGCGGGGCGCGGACGTCCGGGGGGAGCGGCTTGGCGGGGCTCGCGGAGCGGCTCGACGCGGTGGACGGGGTGCTGGTCGTGGAATCGCCCGAGGGGGCGGGGACCGTGGTCACGGCGGAGCTGCCGTGGCGGGGGCGGGGCTGAGGCGTGCGGGGTGTGGTGGTGAGCGGGCCCCTGCCGGGTGGGCGGGGGCCCGTACGCGTGGCGGGTGCAGCGCCGTCTCCCGGGGCCCCGCCCCGGACCCCGCGCCTCAAACGCCGACGAGGCTGAATACCGAGGTGGGCGGGGGCCCGATACGTGCGGCCGGTGCACCGCCTCCTCCCGGGGCCCCGCCCCAGACCCCGCGCCTCAAACGCCGACGAGGCTGAATACCGAGGTGGGCGGGGGCCCGATACGCGTGGCCGGTGCAGCGCCGTCTCCCGGGGCCCCGCCCCAGACCCCGCGCCTCAAACGCCGACGAGGCTGGAATGGCCGGGCTCCGCGCCACGGGTGTCGGTGCGGCTGAATGCGCCCCGGCGTGTGGCCGGTGCCGCGCCGCTTCCCGCGGCCCCGCCCCGGACCCCCGCGCCTCGAACGCCGACGAGGCTGCTCAGGCGTGGGGTGGGGTTAACCCCCCGGTGGAGATGCCTACTCGCTGCATGGTTCGGCGGGGTATGGGGCGGCAGGGTGGAGGCGTAGCGGAGGACCGGAAGGGCGGGGCGGGATCATGGGCAACGGCAAGGGCAGCGGTGGCGGTGTCGGCGGGGTGTTGCGGGCTCCGGTCGAGGGACGGACGTGGCGGGAGTTCGGGTACCTGCTGACGGGGCTGCCGCTGAGCACGCTGTACTTCTCGCTCACCATCACCGGCGTGAGCCTCGGCGCCGGGCTGCTCGTCACCTTCCTCGGTGTTCCGGTCCTCGCCGGCGTGCTCGCCATGTGCCGCGGGTTCGGGCACCTGGAGCGGGCCCGGGTGCGGACACTGCTCGGGGCGGGCATCGCCGACCCCGCTCCGATCCGCGCCGAGAAGGCCGGAGCCCTCGCCGCCATGGGTGCGCTGCTCAAGAGCGGGAGCGCCTGGCGGCACGTGCTGTACTCCGTGATCCACTTCCCGTGGGCGCTGTTCGGTTTCTGCCTGGCCCTGACGTTCTGGGCCACGGGCTGGTCCCTCCTGCTGTACCCGCTCTGGTTCTGGGTCTTCCCGGCCTACACCGACCAGCCCGGCCTGCAGCTCGTCCAGAACGGCGAGTACACCCTGTACCTCGACTCGCCCCTGGCGATCGCCCTCACCTTCCTCGCCGGACTGCTCCTCACCCTCGCCACCCCGTGGGTGATCCGGGCCCTGACCACCGTCGACAGGGTCGTGGTCGGCGGACTGCTCGGCTCGTCCCGCCTGGCCACCCGTGTCACCGAGCTGGAGTCCGACCGGGGCGTGGTCGTCGACACCGCGGCCGCCGACCTGCGGCGCATCGAGCGTGATCTGCACGACGGGGCGCAGGCCCGGCTGGTGGCGCTCGCCATGGATCTGGGGCTGGCGAAGGAGAAGCTGACGGAGGACCCTCAGGCCGCCGCCCGCATGGTGGACGAGGCGCACGGAGAGGTGAAGATCGCCCTCCAGGAGCTGCGTGACCTGGCCCGCGGGATCCACCCGGCCGTGCTGACCGACCGCGGGCTGGACGCGGCGCTGTCCTCGGTGGCCTCGCGGTGCGCGGTGCCGGTGCGGGTGGCCGTGGATCTCCCGGCCCGGCCCGCGGCGGCGATCGAGGGGATCGCGTACTTCACGGTCTCGGAGCTGCTGCAGAACATCAGCAAGCACGCCCTGGCCCGGTCGGCCTCGGTGGACGTGTGGAAGTCCGGGGACCGGCTGCTGATCCAGGTCGCCGACGACGGCCGGGGCGGGGCGAGCACCCGGGCCGGGACGGGGCTGGCGGGGCTGAACGAGCGGCTGGACGCCGTGGACGGGGTGCTGGTCGTCGACTCCCCCACGGGTGGCGGGACGACGGTCACCGCCGAGCTGCCCTGGCGCGCGTAAGGCTCGAGGGCATGAGCGCGCGGTCGTGAGCGCGCGGTCGTGGGCGCGTACCTGCGGGCGAACGTGCGGGCGTAAGCGAAGACAGGGCGGAGGGGCGGGGCGGAGGGGCGGGGTGGGGGGGCGGGGCGGAGGGGCGGGGCGGAGGGGCGGGCCCCGGCTGCCCGCCCCTTCGTCATCTCCGGCACGCGCGGCTCCCGGTCTGCGCCGCACCTGTCCGCGCCATCCGTACTCGCCACCCGTTCGCACCATCCGTTTGCGACATCCGTTCGCACCGTCCGTTTGCGGCATCCGGCGTTTCACATGCGAAAACTCCCTCCGCAGGCCCACGTGTTGTCCCGGCTCTGCCTTCAGCGGGGCTTGAGGCTGGGATGCTTGGCTGAGTCGTGTTGATGCGGGCAACGAGTGGACGCGGGAGCTGCTGAATCGTGGACGACAGGGTGCGGGTGGTCATCGCCGAGGATTCAGTGCTGCTGCGCGAGGGCCTGACCCGGTTGCTGACCGACCGGGGGCATGACGTCGTGGCCGGCGTCGGGGACGCGGAAGCCCTGCTCAAGACGGTGGCGGAGCTGGCCGCCGAGGATGCGCTGCCGGATGTGGTGGTGGCGGACGTGCGGATGCCGCCGACGCACACCGACGAGGGCGTGCGGGCGGCCGTGCGGCTGCGGCGCGACTACCCCGGCATAGGTGTGCTCGTGCTGTCGCAGTACGTGGAGGAGCAGTACGCCACCGAGCTCCTGGCCGGTTCGAGCACCGGGGTGGGGTACCTGCTCAAGGACCGGGTGGCCGAGGTGCGGGAATTCCTGGACGCGGTGGTCCGGGTGGCCCGGGGCGGCACGGCACTGGACCCCGAGGTCGTCGCGCAGCTGCTCGGCCGCAGCCGGAAGCAGGACGTCCTGGTGGGTCTGACCCCGCGCGAGCGCGAGGTGCTCGGGCTGATGGCCGAGGGCCGTACCAATTCCGCCGTGGCGAAGCAGCTGGTCGTGAGCGACGGAGCGGTGGAAAAGCACGTCAGCAACATCTTCATGAAGCTGGGCCTGTCGCCGAGTGACGGGGATCACCGGCGTGTACTGGCCGTTCTCACCTATCTGAAATCTTGATCGACTGACACTCTGTCAGATATGCCATACCGGTCGGGTCGTCTCAAGGGGCGGTCCTACGGTCCAGACTGTGGTCGCTCCTGGGGACCTGATCCCTACCGACGTAGGGTGGGTTATGGGGGTGTCACGCCTCGAAGGAGGTCCAGTTCAGTGACCAGCCAGGTCAGCAGTCCAGCCGAGCAGGCCGACGGGGCCGGGGGTGCGGTTGTCGGTGGACAGCGCACCTCGCAGAGCCCGGGCGGCAAGGAAGTCCGTCGCCTCGATCGTGTGATCATCCGATTCGCGGGCGACTCCGGTGACGGTATGCAGCTCACCGGTGACCGCTTCACCTCCGAGACGGCGTCGTTCGGGAACGACCTGTCGACGCTGCCCAACTTCCCCGCCGAGATCCGCGCTCCCGCCGGAACCCTGCCGGGCGTGTCGTCGTTCCAGCTCCACTTCGCGGACCACGACATCCTCACGCCCGGGGACGCCCCGAACGTGCTGGTCGCGATGAACCCGGCCGCGCTGAAGGCGAACATCGGCGACGTGCCGCGCGGCGCGGACATCATCGTCAACACCGACGAGTTCACCAAGCGCCCCATGGCCAAGGTCGGCTACGAGACCTCGCCGCTGGAGGACGGCTCCCTGGCGGCGTACAACCTGCACCCGGTGCCGCTGACGACCCTGACGGTCGAGGCGCTGAAGGACTTCGGCCTCTCCCGCAAGGAGGCCGAGCGCAGCAAGAACATGTTCGCGCTGGGCCTGCTGTCGTGGATGTACCACCGGCCGACCGAGGGCACCGAGTCCTTCCTGCGGCAGAAGTTCGCCAAGAAGCCCGAGATCGCCGAGGCGAACATCGTCGCCTTCCGGGCCGGTTGGAACTTCGGCGAGACGACGGAGGACTTCGCGGTCTCCTACGAGGTCGCCCCGGCCACCCGCGCCTTCCCCACCGGCACCTACCGCAACATCTCCGGCAACCTGGCCCTCTCCTACGGCCTCATCGCCGCGGGCCAGCAGGCCGACCTGCCCCTCTACCTGGGCTCCTACCCGATCACCCCCGCATCGGACATCCTGCACGAGCTCTCGAAGCACAAGAACTTCGGCGTGCGGACCTTCCAGGCCGAGGACGAGATCGCCGGCATCGGCGCGGCGCTCGGCGCGGCCTTCGGCGGGGCGCTCGCGGTGACCACCACCTCCGGGCCCGGTGTGGCGCTGAAGTCGGAGACGATCGGTCTCGCGGTGTCGCTGGAGCTTCCGCTGCTGATCGTGGACATCCAGCGCGGCGGCCCCTCCACCGGCCTGCCGACGAAGACGGAGCAGGCAGATCTCCTCCAGGCCATGTTCGGCCGCAACGGCGAGGCCCCCGTTCCGATCGTGGCCCCGAAGACGCCCGCGGACTGCTTCGACGCCGCCCTCGACGCGGCCCGCATCGCGCTCACCTACCGGACGCCGGTGTTCCTGCTCTCCGACGGCTACCTCGCCAACGGATCCGAACCCTGGCGCATCCCGGAGATCACGGACCTGCCCGACCTGAAGGTCAAGTTCGCCACCGGCGCGAACCACACCCTCGCCGACGGCACCGACGTGTTCTGGCCCTACAAGCGGGACCCGGAAACCCTCGCCCGGCCCTGGGCCGTCCCCGGCACCCCCGGCCTCGAACACCGCATCGGCGGCATCGAGAAGCAGGACGGCACCGGCAACATCTCGTACGACCCGGCCAACCACGACCTCATGGTCCGCACCCGCCAGGCCAAGATCGACGGCATCCGGGTCCCGGACCTCGACGTCGACGACCCGGACGGTGCCACCACCCTGGTCCTGGGCTGGGGGTCCACCTACGGCCCCATCACCGCCGCCGTCCGAAGGCTGCGGATCGCCGGACTCCCCATCGCCCAGGCCCACCTGCGCCACCTCAGCCCCTTCCCCCGGAATCTCGGCGAGGTTCTGGAGCGTTACGAGAAGGTGGTGGTGCCGGAGATGAACCTCGGGCAGCTCGCCCTGCTGATCCGGGCGAAATACCTGGTCGACGCCCGGTCGTACAACCAGGTCAACGGAATGCCGTTCAAGGCGGAGCAGCTCGCCACGGTCCTCAAGGAGGCCATCGATGACTGAGGTGACCCAAGAGGTGTCCGAAGGGGCACGCACCCTGCTCTCGCTGGTGCCCAAGGCCGAGGGCAAGCAGTCGATGAAGGACTTCAAGTCGGACCAGGAGGTCCGCTGGTGCCCCGGCTGTGGTGACTACGCCGTGCTCGCCGCCGTACAGGGCTTCATGCCCGAGCTGGGCCTGGCGAAGGAGAACATCGTCTTCGTCTCCGGGATCGGCTGCTCCTCCCGCTTCCCGTACTACATGAACACATACGGGATGCACTCCATCCACGGCCGCGCCCCCGCCATCGCCACGGGCCTCGCCACCTCCCGCCGCGACCTGTCCGTGTGGGTCGTCACGGGGGACGGCGACGCGCTGTCCATCGGCGGCAACCACCTGATCCACGCGCTGCGCCGCAACGTCAACCTCAAGATCCTCCTCTTCAACAACCGGATCTACGGGCTGACCAAGGGCCAGTACTCCCCCACGTCCGAGGTCGGCAAGATCACCAAGTCGACGCCGATGGGCTCGCTGGACGCGCCCTTCAACCCGGTGTCTCTGGCGATCGGCGCCGAGGCCTCGTTCGTCGCCCGCACGATCGACTCCGACCGCAAGCACCTCACCGAGGTCCTGCGCCAGGCGGCCGACCACCAGGGCACGGCGCTGGTCGAGATCTACCAGAACTGCAACATCTTCAACGACGGCGCCTTCGAGGTCCTCAAGGACCACGAGCAGGCGCGGGAGGCCGTGATCCGGCTGGAGCACGGCCGGCCGATCCGCTTCGGCGCGGACGACGCGAAGGGCGTCGTACGCAATCCGGCCACCGGAGACCTGGACGTCGTCGAGGTCACCGCGGCCAACGAGGCGCAGATCCTCGTCCACGACGCGAGCACGGCCAGCCCCACCACCGCGTTCGCGCTCTCCCGGCTCGCCGATCCCGACACCCTGCACCGCACGCCCATCGGGGTCTTCCGCAGTGTCGAGCGGCCCGTCTACGACACCCTGATGGCCGACCAGCTCGACGCGGCCATCGACCGCAGCGGCAAGGGCGACCTCGGTGCACTTCTGGCCGGAAACGACACCTGGACCGTCGTCGGCTGAGCCGCGCCACACCGCCGGCATGACGAAGCCCGGACCCCCCGACGGGTCCGGGCTTCGGCGTGCCGGCCGGCACCTCGACAGCGACCACTTTCTAAAAGTTAGCGCTTACCGTAGGGTGGCACTATCGCAATGCGCCGCCGAACGAGAAGAGCAGCCATGAGCATCGTCGTGACCGCAGCCACCGGAGCCCTCGGGCGTCTCGTCGTCGAGGAGCTGCTGGAGCGGGTCCCCGCCGACCGCGTCGCCGTCGTCGTCCGCAACGGGGAGAAGGCCGCCGACCTGGCCGAACGCGGCGTCGACGTCCGCGTCGCCGACTACGACGACCCCGCCGCCCTGGCCGCCGCCTTCCGGGCCGGTGACCGGGTCCTGCTGATCTCCGGCAACGAGATCGGGCGGCGCGTCGCCCAGCACACCGCCGTACTCGACGCGGCGCGGACGGCCGGCGTGGCGCAGCTGGCCTACACCGGCATCCTGGGCGGCCCCGAGGCGGACTTCGACCTGGCCGCCGAGCACACCGCGACCGAACGGGCCATCCTCGGCTCCGGGATCCCGTACACCTTCCTGCGCAACGGCTGGTACCACGAGAACTACACGCGGAACCTGCCCACCGTCCTCGGGCACGGCGCTGTCGTGGCCAGCTCGGGCGAGGGCCGGATCGCCTCGGCGGCGCGGGCCGACTACGCGGCCGCCGCGGCCGTGGTGCTCACCACGGACGGCCACCTGAACCGGGTCTACGAGCTCTCCGGCGACACCGCCTGGAGCCTCACGGAGTACACGGCCGAGGTGTCGGCGCAGGCCGGCAAGGAGATCGCGTACACCGAGGTCCCGGCGGACGAGCACCTCTCGATCCTGACCGGCGCCGGGGTGCCGGAGGGCTTCGCGGCCATCCTCGTCGACGTGGACGCGGCGATCGCCCGCGGCCGGCTGGCGGGCACCAGCGGGGACCTGTCCCGGCTGATCGGGCGGCCGACGACCCCGGTCGCCGAGGCGATCAGTGCGGCGCTGGCCTGAGCCGAGGTGGCTGCGGCCACGCAAGCCCCTGAAGATGTCATGAGTATCTCCCGATTACGGGCATGACATCCGGCTCGCACGGCGATACCGTCGTGAAGTTGGCTGGAAGTCGCACAGGAGGCCCCGTGAAGGCGGACAACGAGCAGCGCACGGGTTTGCTCTACGGATTCGGCGCTTACGGGATGTGGGGGCTGGTGCCCCTCTTCTGGCCACTCCTCAAGCCTTCCGGGGCCGTCGAGATCCTCGCCCACCGCATGGTGTGGTCCCTGGCCGTGGTCGGCCTGGCGCTGCTCGCCCTGCGCCGCTGGGGCTGGGTACGGGAGCTGGCACGCCAGCCGCGCAAGCTCGGCCTGACCACGCTCGCCGCCCTGGTGATCAGCGTGAACTGGGGCCTCTACATCTGGGCCGTCAACAACGGTCACGTCGTCGAGGCGAGCCTCGGCTACTTCATCAATCCCCTGGTCAGCATCGCCATCGGCGTGCTGGTGCTCGGCGAGCGGCTGCGCCGCGCGCAGTGGGTGGCGGTCGGCCTGAGCTTCGCCGCCGTGCTGGTGCTCGCCGTCGGCTACGGGCGGCCGCCGTGGATCTCGCTGATCCTGGCCTTCTCCTTCGCGACGTACGGGCTGATCAAGAAGAAGCTCAACATGGGCGGCCTGGAGTCGCTGACGGCCGAGACGGCCGTGCTGTTCCTGCCGGCCCTCGGGTACGTGCTGTGGCTGGGCGCGCACGGCCAGTCCACCTTCGCCTCGCACGGCGTCGGGCACTCGCTCCTGCTGGCCGCGACCGGCCTGGTCACCGCGATCCCGCTGGTGTTCTTCGGCGCCGCCGCGATCCGGGTCCCGCTCTCCACGCTGGGGCTGCTGCAGTACATGGCCCCGGTGTTCCAGTTCGGGCTCGGCGTCCTGTACTTCCACGAGGCCATGCCGCCCGAGCGCTGGGCCGGCTTCTCCCTGGTGTGGGCCGCGCTGGCCCTCCTCACCTGGGATGCACTGCGTACGGCGCGGCGGTCCCGGGTCAGGCTCGCAGTGGCGCCGGCCGTCGTGGCGCCGCCGGCCCGCGAGCCCGCGTAAACGGCGCAGCGGGCCGCCCCCGGTGGGCGCGCACCGGCAAACCCCTCACCCTCACGATCCCCGGTACGGACACCCCGTACCGGGGATCGTCCGTTATCCGAACCACCCTGACCGAATTGTGGTCTTGACGGACAGTCACATCCTCACTGAACATCAGGCTCGCACTGACGCACTAACGCTCACCTGCTCTATCCCGCTCGTTCCGTCATATCCCCGCGGAATCCCGGAGCCCCCACATGAGCCTGTCCGTCTCCCGGCGCCTTGCCGCCGTGACCGCATTCGCGGTCGCCGGCCTGTTCGCCGCCACCGCCCCCACCGCGCTCGCCGCCCCCACGGCGGTCGCCGCGGCGCCGACTCCGCCCGACATACCGCTGGCCAACGTCAAGGCCCACCTGTCGCAGTTCTCGACGATCGCCGCGAACAACGGCGGCAACCGCGCCCACGGCAGGACCGGCTACAAAGCCTCGATCGACTACGTGAAGGCCAAGCTCGACGCAGCCGGCTTCACGACCACCCTGCAGACCTTCACCTCCAGCGGCGCCACCGGCTACAACCTGATCGCCGACTGGCCGGGCGGCGACCCGAACTCGGTCCTGATGGCCGGCGCGCACCTGGACTCGGTGACGTCGGGCGCGGGCATCAACGACAACGGCTCCGGCAGCGCGGCCGTCCTCGAAACGGCTCTCGCCGTCTCCCGGGCCGGCCTGCAGCCCACCAAGCACCTGCGCTTCGGCTGGTGGGGCGCGGAGGAGCTGGGCCTGATCGGCTCGAAGTACTACGTCAACAACCTGCCGACGGCCGAGCGCGCCAAGTTCGCCGGGTACCTGAACTTCGACATGATCGGCTCGCCGAACCCGGGCTACTTCGTCTACGACGACGACCCGACGATCGAGCAGACCTTCAAGAACTACTACGCCGGGATCGGCGTCGCGACGGAGATCGAGACCGAGGGCGACGGGCGCTCGGACCACGCCTCCTTCAAGAACGTGGGCATCCCCGTCGGCGGCCTCTTCACCGGCGCCAGCCGGACGAAGACGGCGGCGCAGGTGCAGAAGTGGGGCGGCACCTCCGGTCAGGCCTTCGACCGCTGCTACCACTCCTCGTGCGACAACCTGTCGAACATCAGCGACACCGCCCTCGACCGCAACTCGGACGCCGTCGCCTACGCGATCTGGAACCTCGGCGCCTCCACCCCGGTCCCGCCCGGCCCGTCCTTCGAGAACACGGCGGACGTGACCATCCCGGACTCCCCCGCGGCCGCGGTGACCTCGCCGATCACGGCCTCCGGAGTCACGGGCAACGCTCCCGCGACCACCAAGGTCGACGTGAACATCGTCCACACCTACCGCGGTGACCTGGTGGTCGACCTGCTCGCGCCGGACGGCACGGTCTACAACCTGCACAACCGCAGCGGTGGCAGCGCGGACAACCTCGTGCAGTCCTACACCGTCAACGCCTCCAGCGAGGTCGCGAACGGGGTCTGGCAGCTCCGGGTCAAGGACGGGGCAGCGCAGGACGTCGGCTACATCAACAGCTGGAAGATCACCTTCTAGCCCTCCGGGCGCCGGGGCCCTCCCCCGAAAGCTCCGATCCAGCTCCAGCTGCAGATCCGGCGTGATCCGACTCGATCGGATCACGCCGGAGTGTCTTCGCCACCCTGACCGGCGCCTGCCCGGCCGCACCCCGGGGAGCCGGCGGGTGCTACGCGTCGTCGGTGCGGCCCTGCAGCGAGGCCGGCAGCGGTTCCCGGATCCGGGCGCGCAGCTCCTCGGCCACGGCCGCGACGTCCGCGCGGCCCAGCTTCGCCGCCTCGACCAGGTCGCCGAGCTCCTCCGGCGAGGGGAGCTGTCTGGCCCCGGCCACGCGCAGGTACGAGCGGGTCGCGGCGGCCGCGTAGAACTCGTTCATCGGGGATTCCAGCGCGGGGCACACCGCGAGGGTGTGCAGAAACGCGGCGGCCCGCCACGCGGTGTCCGGGGCGGGCTGTTCGGGTACCAGGACGAGGTCGTTCTGGTGCCGGGCGACCGCGGCGGCCACCCCGGAGGGATCCCACACGGCGGGGTCGGACGGGAGATGGTGGGCCAGAGCGGTCCAGGCCCACTCCATGGTGATCTTCAATTGCCGAACCGCTCCTGGAAGTAGCCCCAGTGGTCGGCGAACTCCTCTATGCCGGACAGGAAGTTCTTCCGGTCCTCGTCGAGTTCGCGTTCCGTGACCTCGGTGATCAGCGCGGTGACCGTCGTCCCCAGGGCCGCCGCACGCGCCTTCAGGCGCTCGTGGAAGTCCTCGTCCAGGCGGATGGTGACGTGTCTCGACATGCCCAACACCGTACAGCGGGCGCGCTGTACGGGCAGCAGGAATGCCGGAAGGGTGGGCAGGGACACAGTCCCCGCCCACCCTTCCGGCGCGCTCGCGGTGCGCGACTACTTGTTGGCGTCGGCCGCCTTCACCAGGGCGTCCTTGGTGACCGCACCGACGTAGACCTTGCCGTCGTCCGTGATCAGGGCGTTGACCAGGCGGGTCGACAGGACCCGGCCCTCACCGAACTTCCCGGTGACCTTGTCCCCGAGGGAGTCGAGGAACTGCTTGGCCTCCTTCGGGGCGTTCTTGTCGTTCTCCAGATCCTTCAGGCCCTTGCCCGCGCCCGAGTCGATCCGCGCGACGGTCGCCCAGCCCTCGCCGAGCACCTTCACGTCGCCCTTGCCGTTCGGCCCGCCCATCAGGCCGTCCAGGCCGGGGAAGGACTCCAGCGCCTTGAACGCGTCGTCCTTGTCGCCCTTGCCCGCGCCGTCCGTGCCCTCGGTCAGCTTGGCGCCCTTGGGCGGGGTGAAGGCGAAGGTGTCGGCGGACGGCTTGGTGAAGTCCACCTTGGTGAAGCCCGCGTCCACGATCGGCTTGCCGCCCTGGGAGGAGAGCAGCTGCACGCGCAGCGGCACGCCGGTCTTGGCGTCCACCGCGATCTGGACCGAGCCGACCGTGGAGCCGCTCTGCTTGGGCTTGAGCACCAGCTGGTAGGCGTCGCGACCGGCGACCTGCGCGGTTTCGCCCACGCTGACGTCCGTGGTGGTGCCGGCGGCCTTCAGGACCTCCTCGGCCATCTGCTGGGGAGAGGCGGCCAGCCGGTCGCCCGTCTTGTGCTCCTTGCCCGCGTCCTTGCCCGCGTCCTTGCCGCTGCCCTCGCCCGGCTCGGGGTTCTTCTCGTGGAAGACCTCGTTCGACTTGGAGTCGTAGCCCCAGACGTCGTCGCCGTTGTGGATGAGGCTGTACTCGTCCTTGCCGTCGAGGAACGTGAGCCGCTGGCGGTCCGGGCCGTCGGCCGCGACACGCACGGTGTGCGTCCCGTTCGCCAGCTGCGCGACCTTGTCCTCCGGGTTGGCGGAGCCGCCCGCGACGCCACCCCCGCCGAGCAGTCCGGTCGCGATCTTCGGCAGGCCCAGGTCGGTGCTGATCCGGGCCGTGCCCGACAGCTGCTGCACGTCCGAGGCCGCGATCTTCTCGATGAGCTGCTGCGCCGTCACCTTGGGCAGGTCGGGCCCGCCGGCGTTGGCGAATGCGGGGACCATCGCCACGGTCGCCGCGGCCACACCCGCCACCGCAACCGGTACGGCGTACCGGGCGACCTTGCGAGAAGTCTTCGTTTTCGCTGCCATGTCAGTGCCCTGCCCTCTGTGTCGACGGCGGCGAAACCCAGTGTCGCCGCGCTCACCCGATCTGGTGGGGTTGATGACTCCATCTGACCAAATCGGCGGCGTGCGGGCGTCAGTCCCCGGACGCAATTGGACGTACGACCGTGGGATGACACGGAAGGGGCCCTCCTCCCCCGACCCGTAGGGGTCGTGGGGCCGAAGGGCCCGTTGCGCCAACTGCGGTTCCTAGCCGGCGCGGTGCACGACCGCGTCGCAGAGCTCTTCGAGCGCCGACTTCGCGAAGCACTCCGGCAGCGGAGCGAGCGTGGCCCGCGCGTCCTGCGCGTACCGGATGGTGTCGCGGCGGGCCTGCTCCAGGGCGGGGTGCGCGCGCAGCCGGGTGAGCACCTCGGCGTGCCGGGCGTCGTCCGTGAGGTCGCCGTCCAGGAGGCGCACGAGTTCCAGGTCGTCCGGAGCGCCGCCCTGGGCCGCCATCTCGCGCAGCCGCAGCACGGGCAGCGTCGGGATGCCCTCGCGCAGGTCGGTGCCCGGGGTCTTGCCGGACTCGTGGGCGTCGGAGGCGATGTCGAGGACGTCGTCGGCGAGCTGGAAGGCGGTGCCGAGCCGCTCTCCGTACTGGGTCAGGATGTCGACGACGGACTCGTCGGCGCCGGACATGAGCGCGCCGAAGCGGCCGGAGACCGCGATCAGCGAGCCGGTCTTGCCGGCGATGACGTCGAGGTAGTGGGCGACGGGGTCGCGGCCGTCGCGCGGACCCGCCGTCTCCAGGATCTGACCCGTCACCAGCCGCTCGAAGGCCTCGGCCTGGATGCGGACGGCCTCGGGTCCGAGGTCGGCCAGGATGTGGGAGGCGCGGGCGAACAGGAAGTCACCCGTGAGGACGGCCACCGAGTTGCCCCAGCGGGTGTTGGCGCTGTCCACGCCGCGGCGGACGTCCGCCTCGTCCATGACGTCGTCGTGGTAGAGCGTCGCCAGGTGCGTGAGTTCGACCACGACGGCGGACGGCACGATGCCGGGCGCGTACGGATCCCCGAAGCGGGATGCGAGCATCACCAGCAGCGGCCGGAACCGCTTGCCTCCGGCCCGGACCAGGTGCTGCGCGGCCTCGGTGATGAAGGGGACTTCGCTCTTGGTGGCTTCCAGCAGACCCGCCTCGACGGCGGCCAGTCCGGCCTGGACATCGGTCTCAAGAGCCTGGTCCCGCACGCTCAGTCCGAACGGCCCGACGACGGTCACGAGGGGTACTCCTGTCTGCTGACGATCACGCTGACGATCACATGGATTGTCGATGTGTCGCTGCCATCACTCAAGCCAGCGTATCGGGTCTGTTTTCGATCACCGAGAGCGCCTTCCCGGCCACCTCCCGCGCACCGCCCGATCTGCACCGGTATGTTCGTCGAGAGCCGAAACAACCGGAGCATACGTTTTGTCCAGAACTGCGACCGCCATGATCAGCGCGCGCGTCGCGGTGGCGGTGGGTCTGGCCTCGCGCGCGCCCGCGCCGTGGCCGCTCCCGCGACGCACCCCGTCCACTGAGTTCGCCGAGGTGGTTCGCACATGATCATCCGAACCGAGTTCCCGTACGAGACCACCCACGAGGATGTCCGGATCCCACTGCCCGACGGCGTCGAGCTGTACGCCCGGATCTGGCGCCCGGTGACGGACGAGCCCGTTCCGGCGCTGCTGGAGTACCTGCCGCACCGGCTCACCGACTGGACCTCGCCGCGCGACCGGCAACGCCACCCCTGGTACGCCGGGCACGGCTACGCCTCGGTACGGGTGGACGTGCGCGGGCACGGGTGCAGCGAAGGCCGTCCAGGCGACGCGTACGACGCCCGCGAGCTGGCCGACGGGGTCGCGGTGGTGGAGTGGCTGGCGGCGCAGCCGTGGTGCACGGGGGCCGTCGGTATGTTCGGGATCGCGTGGGGCGGATGCAACTCCCTCCAGATCGCCGCCCTGGCCCCCGAGCCGCTGAAGGCGATCGTCACCGTCTGCTCCACGGACGACCGCTTCGACAACGACGTGCACTACATGGGCGGCTCGGTGCTGGCCGTGGACATGCACGCCCGGGCGGCGGCCACGCTGGCCTTCGCCTCCCGGCCGCCGGACCCGCTGTTCGTCGCAGACGGCTGGCGCCGGCAGTGGCTGGACCGGCTGGAGGCCGTGGAACCGCTGATCCACACCTGGCTGTCGCACCAGACCCGCGATGCCTACTGGCGCCACGGCAGCGTCTGCGAGGACTACCCGGCGATCGGCGCGGCCGTGCTCGCGGTCGGCGGCTGGCACGACCCGTACCGGGACACGGTGCTGCGGCTCGTCGAGCACCTGCCGGCCACGCGCGTACGGGGTCTGATCGGGCCCTGGTCGCAGCAGTACCCGGACCGCGGGCTGCCGCCAGGGCCGGCGATCGGCTTCCTCCAGGAGACCCTGCGCTGGTGGGACCACTGGCTCAGGGGCGCCGACACCGGGGTGATGGACGAGCCGCTGCTGCGCGCCTGGATCAGCGACTCGCACCCGCCGGCGACGGCGTACGAGGAGCTCCCCGGCCGCTGGGTCGGCGAGAAGGCCTGGCCCTCGGCGTCCGTCATCCCCGTCGCGTACGTGCTCCAGGGCGCGCCGGTGGCCGTCGCCTCCCCGCAGCACACCGGACTGGACGCGGGCCGGTTCTTCCCCTTCGGCAACGACGCCGACCTGCCGCCGGACCAGCGGGAGGAGGACGCGAAGTCCGCCTGCTTCGAGTTCCCGGTGGGCCGCGAGGAGCCGGTGGAGATCCTGGGCCGGCCGTCGGTGACCCTGCGGCTGCGGCTCGACGTGCCGTACGGGCAGGTCGTGGCCCGGCTGTGCGACGTCGCCCCGGACGGCTCCTCGACGCTGGTCACGCGGGGCGCCCTGAACCTCTCCGCCCGCCACGGCCGCGACCGGGCCGTGCCGTGGCGGGTGGGCTCGTACGAAGACGTCACCTTCGAGCTGAACGGCATCGGCCACGCCTTCCCGCCGGGGCACCGGATCCGCCTCGCCGTGTCCTCCGCGTACTGGCCGTGGATCTGGCCGCGGGCCGGGTCCGAGGCCGGCTGGACCCTGGACCCGGTGGGCAGCGCGCTGACCCTTCCGGTGCGGGCGGCGTCCTCCTCGTCCTCCGCGTCGTCCGTAGACGCGGGGATCGTGTTCGAGCCCCCGGAGCAGGCCCCGCCGCTGGGCGTCGCCGTCCCGGCCACGCTGGACGAACCGCGGCCGGAACGGCTGGTCGTACGGGACGTCGCGCGCGGGACGTGGCGGCTGGAGGTGGACCCCCGGTACGGGGGCACCCGGGTGTACCCGGACGGTCTGGAGTACGGCGAGGACGCGGAGGAGGTGTACGAGATCCAGGACGGCGACGCACTGTCGGCGCGGACCCGTTCACAGTGGAGGATCCGCCTGCACCGGCCGGACCTGGGCTGGGACGTGCGGGTGGAGACCCGGTCGGAGATCCGTTGCGACGAGGGCGGCTTCCTGACGTCGAACGAGGTGGTGTGCCGGGAGGGGGACGAGGTGGTCTTCCACCGCACGTGGGAACGCCGGCTCCCGCGGGCGGCGGGCTGAGCCGGCCGAACCGCCCTGGCGGGCGGTCCCGGGGCGCCGACCCGGGCCCCCGGACACGCTCCCCGGGCTGTCCACGTACGAGTACGGCGGGCGGTCAGCCGAACAATCGCTCCAGCACCACCGCGATGCCGTCGTCCTCATTGGACAGCGTGACCTCGTCGGCCACGGACACCAGCTCGCGGTGGGAATTGGCCATGGCCACCCCGTGCGCGGCCCACGCGAACATCGGGATGTCGTTCGGCATGTCCCCGAAGGCGATCGTCCCGGCGGGGGACGCCCCCAGGACGTGTGCCGCCCGCGCCAGCCCGCCGGCCTTGTCGATGCCCAGCGGCTGCAGTTCCACCGTGTGCTCCCCCGCCATCGTGACGTTCACCAGGTCCCCGACCACCGCCCGCGCCACCCGCGTCAGCTCGTCGTCGTCCAGCTCGGGGTGCTGCAGCAGCACTTTGTTGATCGGCGCCGACCACAGGTCCGTGCGGCGCGGCACCCGTACCGTCGGCAGGTGCGGGTGCCACATCCGGTAGCCCGGCCCTATCAGCATCTCCGCGTCCAGACCCTCCTGGTTGACCGCCGCCCAGACCTCGCCGATCTCCGCCTCGATCTTGCCGAGGGCCACCTCGGCCAGTTCCCGGTCCATGGACACGGAGTGCAGCAGGCGTCCGCGCGCCGCGTCGTACACCTGCGCGCCCTGCGCGCACACCGCAAGCCCTGTGTAACCGAGAGCGTCCAGGACATGTCGGACCTGTGGAACCGGGCGTCCGGTGACGATGATGTGTCGGGCGCCGGCCGCGCGGGCCGTCGCGAGCGCCTCGCAGGAGCGGGCCGAGACGGTGTCTCCGGCGCGCAGCAGAGTCCCGTCCAGGTCAGTGGCGATCAAGGCATAGGGGAGGGCCGGAGGCGGGGCGGAAGTCACGGCGCCAAGGATACGGACCCCATTGGACAAGTCCTACAAATAGAGCCCGAATCCGGCCTCCCGCAGGCCCCATCAGCCACGTAACGTGTCAACCAGCCCCCGGGACACCCCCGGACCGCGTCGAAAGCGAGGCAGTACCCCATGCCCCAGCAGAGCCCCCTCGATGTCCCCGAGGGCGACCCGTTCGGGCCGCACAACCTCCCCTACGGCGTCTTCTCGACCGCCGGGGAGGACCGCCGCCGGATCGGCGTGCGGATCGGCGGGCACGTGCTCGACGCGGGGGCGGCCGCGCTCGCGCTCGGCTCCCCGTACGCCGGGCTGCTCGGGCGGTCCTCCCTCAACCCGCTGCTGGCCGCCGGGCGCACCGCCTGGCGCGATGTGCGCCGCGCACTGACCGCCTGGGTGACCGACCCCGGCCACCGCCCCACGGTCGAGCCGCACCTGCTGCCGCTCGACGAGGTCACGCTGCACCTTCCGTACGAGGTCGCCGACTACGTCGACTTCTACGCGAGCGAGCACCACGCCACCAACGTCGGCCGGATCTTCCGTCCCGACGGCGATGCGCTGACGCCCAACTGGAAGCACCTGCCCATCGGTTACCACGGCCGCTCCGGAACGATCGTGGTCTCCGGGACCGACGTCGTACGGCCCTCCGGGCAGCGCAAGGCGCCCACCGACCCGGCGCCCGTCTTCGGCCCGTCCGTCAAGCTCGACATCGAGGCCGAGGTCGGCTTCGTCGTCGGCGCCCCCTCCGAACTGGGCAGCCCGGTGCCGCTCGGCGCGTTCGAGGACCACGTCTTCGGGCTGTTCCTGCTCAACGACTGGTCGGCGCGGGACATCCAGGCCTGGGAGTACGTGCCGCTCGGCCCCTTCCTCGGCAAGTCCTTCGCCACCTCCGTCTCCGCGTGGGTCACCCCGCTGGAGGCCCTGGACGCCGCCCGTGTCGCCCCGCCCGCCCGGGACTTCCCGCTCCTGCCCTACCTGGACGACGCCGCCGTCGACCGGCCCGGCGGCTTCGACCTGCGCATCACCGTGTCCATCAACGGGCAGGAGGTGGCGCAGCCGCCGTTCTCGTCGATGTACTGGACCGCCGCCCAGCAGCTCGCGCACATGACCGTCAACGGCGCCTCCCTGCGCACCGGCGACGTCTACGGCTCGGGCACCGTCAGCGGTGCGGAGACCGGCCAGCGCGGCTCGCTCCTGGAGCTGACCTGGAACGGCCGCGACGCCATCGACCTCGCCGACGGCAAGCGCACGTTCCTGGAGGACGGTGACATCGTCACCCTCACCGCCTGGGCCCCGGGCCCGGACGGCACGCGTGTCGGCCTCGGCGAGGTCACCGGCCGCATTGTGGGATCCCGCTAGTCCACTTCGTGGTCGGCGGGGTGGCGTAATTGTCCGCCGCCCCGCCGAA